>NZ_KV793534.1:0-15077 GCF_001808505.1 Oligella sp. HMSC09E12 | reverse complement strand
GTAACCGTTGCGGCTATTGCCGTCCGTTTTAGTGTTTTAGTGCTAATTGCTTGATTAACGATTGAATGATGTTGTCTTGAGTCATGTAACTTCCCATGTGAAATACTCACATGAAGGATATCGGATTAAAGGAAGTTACATAAAATTATTTACAGGCTCTAATTTGTTAATGCCAATTGAGCGATATAACCAGAACGACTTTTGCCAGCTTCTTTTGCTTTGGCATCAATCCTAGCCAGTATGCGTTTAGGCAATGTTATATTAACTCTTTCGATATGATCATCAAATAAGTCTGGATTAATCTCTACGATAGCCCATATCCAGTCTTTATAATCAGGATCATCCTTATATTTATCAATAGAACTAGCTTTCGGAACTACTTCACCATTATCCAAGGCTTCCTCAATCCACAACTCTATTGCCTCTTTGGCATTTTCAATTGCCTCATTCACACCTTCATCAGCGGCCGAAAAACACCCTGGCAAATCAGGAACCACTACGCCCCAAGCCGTGTGCTCATCACCGGGTTCAATAACAATAGGATATTTCATTCTTTAACTCCTTTTATTTCAGACCTGCCTGTTTAAGCAATTTATTAACGATGCCTTTACCCAAATCTTTTTTAGGGTGCGGAACGCTAATATGGCCAGGCAATGTTGGGTGACGGAAAACATGATGCGAGCCCCGTACATTCCTAAGCTGCCAGCCATTTGCCTCAAGGTGTTTGATAAGGTCTTTGCTATTCATGGTGTGTATTATACACATAAAATAAATTCAATACAAATAAGGTTTAGCCTTATGTGTCTTTTCTAAGCGCCGCCTTGGAACTTAAAATGGCAGCAGTTTCATCTTTTAAAAGAAGAAATATCACCC
Source organism: Oligella sp. HMSC09E12 (assembly GCF_001808505.1). Lineage (NCBI taxonomy): Bacteria > Pseudomonadati > Pseudomonadota > Betaproteobacteria > Burkholderiales > Alcaligenaceae > Oligella > Oligella sp. HMSC09E12. The sequence continues at coordinate 14,204 of NZ_KV793534.1, read as the reverse complement.
ACAAAAGATTAGCAACAGTGTCAAGCGATACCCCCTCTAAATTAATACAGCTCAACTGTAGAAGTTTCCTTACCATTAATTTATAGTTAGGCGTTTTACGATGAGAAAACGCAAGAGTGAAGAACAGTTCAGAGAGGCTCTAGCGGCATAAAGTGAGCAGAAAGTGCTTGGTCATTAAAGCCTTTTCTTAAACGACTCTGCCACTAGGTAAATTTGCGTCAGTTTATTGATTTAATAAGCTTTATCCTTATAAACGTAGTATAATTCTCTTTTGCGCCAGGAGAGATTCATGCGTTTACTTCAAAAAGCGTTGACCTTTGATGATGTATTATTGGTTCCAGCGTATTCAAATGTGTTACCCCGTGACACGTCTTTAAAAACTCAACTCACTCGTAATATTAGCTTAAACATTCCCTTAGTTTCCGCGGCCATGGATACCGTGACCGAAGCTCGTCTAGCCATTGCCATGGCACAAGAGGGTGGTATCGGTATTATTCATAAAAATATGTCGGCCGATGCGCAGGCAATTGAGGTGGCTCGTGTTAAGCGTCATGAGTTTGGTATTGTGGTTAATCCATACACTCTCACGCCTGATATGACGGTGCGTGATGCGATTGCTTTACAAAAGGAACACGGTATTTCCGGTTTGCCCGTGGTTGAGGGTAAAAAGGTAGTCGGCATCGTGACGAATCGCGATACTCGATTTGAGGATCGTCTAGACGCTAAAATCAGTGAGGTGATGACACCTCAGGATCGTTTAGTGACGATGCTTGAGGGCGGTACGCTTGAAGAAGCGCAAGCCTTGATGCATAAGCATCGTTTAGAGCGAGTTTTGATTGTTAACGAGGCCTTTGAATTACGCGGTCTTGCGACGGTCAAAGATATTTATAAAAGCACTGAAAATCCTAATGCTTGTAAGGATGAGCTCGGACAGCTTCGAGTCGGTGCGGCGGTTGGTGTTGGTGAGGGCACTGAGGAGCGTATCGAGAAGTTAGTCGCTGCCGGTGTGGATGTGATTATTATCGATACTGCACATGGTCATTCCCAAGGTGTTATCGAACGTGTCCGGTGGGTTAAGGAAAATTATCCGCAAGTCGAGGTTATCGGTGGTAATATCGCCACCGGCGAAGCGGCTTTAGCCTTAGTTGAAGCGGGAGCTGATGGGGTTAAGGTTGGTATCGGTCCAGGCTCGATTTGTACCACTCGTGTTATTGCCGGTGTGGGTGTGCCTCAGATTACGGCCATTTCGAATGTTGCTAAAGCACTTGAGGGTATCGGTGTGCCTTTAATTGCCGATGGCGGTATTCGCTACTCTGGTGATGTGGCTAAAGCCCTTGCGGCTGGTGCTTCAACCTGCATGATGGGTGGTATGTTTGCCGGTACTGAAGAGGCACCGGGTGAGGTAATTCTATTCCAAGGTCGTAGCTATAAGTCATACCGTGGTATGGGTAGTTTAGGGGCAATGGAAAAAGGCTCGGCTGATCGCTATTTCCAAGACCCAGCCAATAACGCTGATAAATTGGTACCAGAGGGTATTGAAGGGCGCGTACCTTATAAGGGTAGCGTGTTAGCCATTATCTACCAGTTAATCGGTGGTATTCGTGCATCCATGGGTTATTGTGGTTGCGCAACCATTGAGGATATGCACACTAAATCTCAGTTTGTCGAAATCACCGCCGCGGGTGTGCGTGAGTCACATGTGCACGATGTACAAATTGTGAAAGAAGCGCCTAACTATCGTGCTGACTAATCTTGTCCTTTTGTGGAAATAATCATGATGCATCAAAAGATTTTAATTCTTGATTTTGGCTCACCTCTCACTCAATTGATTGCGCGCCGTGTTCGTAAGGCGGGTGTGCTTAGTGAGGTTTTTCCCGCAGATGTGGATGAGAGCTTCTTGCGTGAACAAATCAATCAGCAGGGTGTCAAGGGGATTATTTTATCCGGCGCTAACCCTGACGATGTGACGACTGCGCAGGGAGTGACTCTATCGCCATTCGTATTTTTAGCAGATGTACCTGTACTCGCTATTGGTCACGGTATGCACGTGATGGCAAAGCAACTGGGCGGTGAAGTGGCTGCCGTTGAAGAGCAGCGCTTCAGTCAGGTGCGTGTTAACACGAAGGGTAATAGTCCTTTATTTGCCACCTTATCTGACGGTCGTTCGGCTGAAGGCTTAAATCAGTTAGATGTTTGGATGAGTGAAGGTACTCAGCTTACTGAGCTACCTGCCGGCTTTACGGTGATTGCAACTGCTAAAAACTGCCAAATAGCCGCTATCGCAGATGAGCTGCGTGGCTTTTATGGGTTACAGTTCCATCCGGAAGTTAGCAATACCAAGCAGGGTGAGGCTTTACTACGTCGCTTTGTGCTTGATATTTGCGAATGTGATGGTGATTGGACAATGGCCTCTTATGCCGAGGAAATGATCGATCGTATCCGTGAAGAGGTAGGTGACGAGCAGGTCCTGTTAGCCCTATCAGGTGGGGTGGATTCTTCAGTGGCGGCGGTTTTAATTCATCGCGCTATCGGTTCTCAACTGACATGCGTGTTTGTAGACCACGGGATGTTGCGCCTCTTCGAAGCGAAGCAGGTGATGGATGTGATGCGTGAGCACTTGGGCTTAAATATCATTCATATTAATGCGGTTGAGCGCTTTATGAATGAGCTCCAAGGGGTAACTGATCCAGAGCAGAAGCGTAAGATTATCGGTCGTGAGTTCGTCGAAATCTTCCAAGAAGAAGCGGCGAAAATGCCCAATGCTAAATGGCTTGCCCAAGGCACGATTTATCCTGATGTGATTGAATCGCTTGCCGGTAAGCACGGTGTTGCGGTGAAGTCTCACCATAATGTCGGCGGCTTGCCAGACACTTTAAGCATGAAGCTTTTAGAGCCACTACGTGAGTTGTTCAAAGATGAGGTTCGTGAGCTTGGTGTTGCCTTAGGTCTACCTGAGAAAATGGTTTATCGCCATCCATTCCCAGGTCCTGGTTTGGGCGTACGTATCCTAGGCGAAGTGAATCAGGATTATGCGGATATTTTACGTCGTGCTGATGCAATTTTTGTTGAGGAACTGCGGAACGCAATTGACGCTGAAACGGGTAAAAATTGGTACGATCTGACCTCGCAGGCCTTTGCCGTATTCCTACCAGTGAAATCGGTGGGGGTGAGTGAGGGTACTCGAGTGTATGACTATGTGGTGGCATTGCGTGCGATTCAAACCAATGACTTTATGAATGCACGTTGGGCACCTTTACCATATGAGTTGCTTGCACATATCTCAGACCGCATTATTAATGAGGTGCGTGGTATTAGTCGAGTGGTTTATGATATCTCAGGTAAACCACCAGCAACGATTGAATGGGAATAGTTACTCGCTCAACTAAAACTCCTTAGTATGACTCGCAACGATTCAGAGTGTTTCACGCTTTGATCGAAGTAATTGACGGTAAATCAAAAACGGATGTGATGTTTTTGTTTTACCGTCTTTTTTATGATGTTAAGGCATACAGCAGCACGCCCTCATTATTTTAATTCATGGCGACCACTTCTAACCACCAAACTAATGCCACGAGTGTGCTCAGTAGTACCGGTGGGGTGATGATAAGGCCGATTTTCATGTATTGGCCCCAGCTGATACGATAGCCTTTTTGCGCTAATATATGTAGCCACAGTAGGGTAGCTAAACTGCCAATCGGTGTGAATTTAGGTCCTAAATCATTGCCGATGATATTGGCATAAATCATTAACTCCTTGGTGCTTGCAGCGATATTTGCCTGTTCGATTGCTAAAGCGCCGACGAGGGTAGAGGGGAGGTTATTGACAATTGAGGCAAAGATGGCACTCAGAAAACCCGTGCCGATGGTGGCAATAAAGTCACCTTGGCCTGCGAGCCATTGCAAAGCCATTGCCCCATAGTTGCCTAGCCCCGCATTACTTAGCCCGTACACCACTAAATACATGGCGAGTGAGAACCACACGATTTGCCATGGCGCATATTTTAAGACCTGACCGAGGAGAATGGCCGCATCCTGGCCACGGTTCCAGCAGCGACCAGCAATGATAATTAATAATAGGGCGGCGCTACCTGTGACGAGAGAAATGGGCACATTAAGGGGGCCGGTAATAAAATAGGCAAGTAATAGCAAGGTCAAAATAGGAAAGCTCGCTTTAAAAAGCAAGGGATCGCGAATTGCTGAACTGGGTACGTCCAGCGTTGCCACATCATAGCGTTTGGGGATATCCTTTCTAAAAACAATCCACAGCACGCCTAAGGTAGCGGCTAAGGAAGCAAGATTGACTGGCACCATGACTATTGCGTATTGAGCAAAGCTGAGACCGAAGAAATTGGCGCTGACAATATTGACTAGATTGGAAATCACGAGTGGTAGGCTCGTGCTATCCGCCACAAAACCCGTGGCGATAATAAAAGCAAAGGCGGCCTTAGGGGAAAATTTCATTTGCAGCAAAATAGCGATCACAATGGGTGTGAGTAGTAGCACCGCACCGTCATTAGCGAAAAATGCAGTCACCACCGCACCAAGCAAAATTATCAATGGAAATAGTTGATGTCCACGACCATTACCCCAACGTGCTATATATAAGGCAGCCCAGGCAAAAAAGCCAGCTGCGTCTAAGATAAGGGAAATAATTATCAGTGCGACGAAGGTTAGGGTTGCATCCCACACAATTTGCCACACCACAGCCACATCAGACCATTCAACCACGCCTAGCATAAGTGCAAGTATCGCACCCCCGCCGGCACTCCAGCCGATGCTCAAGCCTTTAGGTTGCCAGATAACAAGACTCAGGGTGAGGATAAAAATCAGTAGCGCAAGCATAACAAAAGCGGTGGGTAGTAGATAAAATAAGTGCGTAGCCTTAATTAATTCAGCTTAAGGCTGGCTTCCTGTCCCGGCTGCCTGCTCGCCTTAGTCACTTCCTGTTGTAATCGTGACTTGGCCTCAGCCAATAAGCGAATGACTTTAATGTGTTGCCACAGGGCTTTAGCTTCAGGATAATGGGTTGACATCATGGCGAGCCATTGTTTATAGCGTCCGAGTAGGCGTGATTCGGTGGTCTTCGGACCATAGAGTAGCGCTCGGCCATCTAGAAAGCGTAGCTGCATCTGCACCAAATCAAACCAGCTAAATAGGTGACTGTCCGAATCTTGACGTATGCAATGTGTGATGTCGGGCGTGGTGACGGCAGCACGACCAATCATTAAATCCTTGCAACTCGATTCGGATTGACATTGCTTGGCATCGGCATTATTCCAAATTTCACCATTGGCAATTACATTAATTTTAAGTGCCTCACGGATAGGACGTACCTGGTCCCAAAAAGCAGGGGGTTTGTAGCCTTCAGCCTTAGTTCTTGCATGCACGGTAAGCCAGGCAGCGCCAGCATCCTCAATGGCATGGGCATTGTCCAAGGTAAAATTACGATCCATATAACCCAGACGCATTTTGGCGGAGACTGGCACCTCCGCTGGAACGGCCTCACGCACGGCTTTCACCAGTTGATAAATGGTTTCAGGCTCATCTAAGAGCACTGAGCCGCCACGATGTCGATTAACGGTTTTGGCGGGGCAGCCAAAATTCATATCAATGGCGGGCGCACCTAATTCGACCGCTCGATAGGCATTGGCAGCTAGCATATCTGGGTTATTGCCCAATAGCTGTACGTGTACGGGGGTGCCAGCCGCTGTTTTGCCGCCATTTGCTAATTCTGGGCAAGCCAGATAAAACGTGCTTTTAGGTAATAAGCTGTCGGTGATGCGTATAAACTCTGTCACGCACCAGTCAAAAGCGCCTGTCGCACTGAGTAAATCACGCATTAATGGATCGGTTAAGCCCTCCATCGGGGCAAGAACAAGTTTCACCATTGAGGAAAAATCAAAACCCTTATGTTTGAAGCTGTTAGTATAGCTAAGTTAATAGCCAATCATTGTTTTTCAAAACAAAGCGACACAAATAGTAGGAGTAAGGATTATGCCACTACAAGCGGTATTTATCGACATTATAAGGGGCAGTTGTATCAGGTTTTTCGCGTAGTAAAGCACAGTGAAACAGAAGAGGACTTAGTCTATTACCAATGCTTATATGGTGACTATTCCTATTGGGTGCGACCATTGGCGATGTTTACTGAGGAAGTACGTGATACCGAGGGGCGCAGGGTACCTCGTTTTGCATTAATTAAAGCGCTCTAAGCATTGCTAGTTGTGGAACTTAAGTGCTCACAAGGCAAAACGCGGAGCCCCTCTATCCCTTAACAGTTAATTACTGAGTAGCAGGGAGTGGCAAGACCTGCAGCCCGAAACAATGGTTTGACTTTAAAACAACCAGGTGTTTGGCTGATTAATGACTTTATTATCCACAAACAACACCATGCCTTTCACGATACGAATCACGTACCATACGGCGGTTAAGAAGGCAAGCAGGATACCGATAAAAATGAAGCTTAAGATAAAACTGATAAAGCTATATAAAATAAAGATCCAAAAGGTACGGATTAAGTAGGTGATGTGACTTTCATAGCGTGTGTTCTGATATTCATCACGCTTGAGGTAAGCCATCACCACACCAGCTAAGGTGACAAGACCGCCAGTTAAAATGCCGACGGCAAAGATAATATAAGTGATCAGCAAATAGTTTTTTTGCTTTTCAGTGACTTGCTTGTAATTAGTTAATTCGTGTGTAAAGTCTTGCATTGTTGATTTTCAGTAAAAAGCGCAAATGCTCTTATCCACATTTGCGCAACAAGTCTGTTTATTTTTTCATCATGTCAAAGAATTCGGCATTATTTTTGGTTTCTTTGATTTTGCCTAAAATAAACTCCATGGCCTCAACCTCATCCATATCATGGATGAATTTACGCAGAATCCATACCTTTTGTAAATCTTCTGGCTTCATCAATAGCTCTTCGCGACGGGTGCCGGATTTGTTTAAATTAATGGCCGGGTAAAGACGTCGCTCCGCTAAGCGGCGCTCTAGATGTACCTCGCAGTTACCGGTACCCTTAAACTCCTCATAAATCACGTCATCCATGCGACTACCGGTTTCAATCAAGGCGGTACCGATAATGGTTAAAGAACCACCTTCTTCGACATTACGCGCGGCACCGAAAAAGCGTTTAGGACGGTGTAGGGCATTTGCATCCATACCACCGGTAAGTACCTTGCCGGAGGCAGGAATCACCGTGTTATAAGCACGTGCTAAGCGAGTAATGGAGTCTAAAAGAATAATCACATCCTTTTTTAGTTCGACTAGACGCTTAGCCTTTTCAATTACCATTTCTGCTACTTGTACGTGACGTGTGGCAGGCTCATCAAAGGTGGAAGCCACCACTTCACCGCGCACCGTTCTTTGCATCTCGGTGACTTCCTCTGGACGCTCATCCACTAACAAGACGATTAAGGTAGCATCAGGGTAGTTGGTGGTAATAGAATGTGCAATATGCTGCATCATCACGGTTTTACCAGATTTTGGTGGGGCAACAATGAGTGCTCGCTGACCCTTGCCAAGCGGCGCAAAAATATCCAAAATACGACCCGTGTTGTTTTCTTCACTGCGAATATCACGCTCTAAAATCAGTGGCTCATCAGGATGCAGGGGCGTCAAGTTTTCAAACATCATGCGATGCTTAACACGCTCCGGTGCAACACCGTTTACCTTTTCTACCTTGACCAGGGCAAAGTAACGCTCATTGTCCTTGGGCACGCGCACCTCACCCTCAACGGAGTCACCGGTGTGAAGATTAAAACGGCGAATTTGTGAGGGTGAAATATAAATATCGTCTGTATTGGCTAGGTAGGAAGTCTCTGGAGAGCGTAAAAAGCCGAAACCGTCTGGCAAAATCTCTAACACGCCATCTCCGAAGATTTGCTCACCAGCTTTAGCGCGCTTTTTCATAATCGCAAACATGAGTTCTTGCTTGCGAAAACGGTTAGCATTATCAATATCTAATTGTTGAGCCAGTTCCAGTAACTCGGTGACGTGTAAAGACTTTAGTTCGTTTAAATGCATTGTTTTGATATGTTAATGAGTTAATTCAATTGGCAGCCGAGTGAATTCGGCTGCGCGCAGTGTAATAAGGTCAAAAAATAAAGGATTAGAGGGCCTGCTCAATCAAACTGGCAAGTTGTTGCTTATTGGCGGCGCCAACTTGTGTTGCCAGCTCCTGACCGGCTTTAAAGGTTTTTAAGGTAGGAATACTACGGATGCCGAAACGGGCGGCGACCTGAGGGTGCTCCTGTACGTCAACCTTGACGATGCGCACTTGCTCGGCATAATCCTGCGCTAGCTCATCTAATACCGGCGCAATTTGTCGACAAGGACCGCACCAAGGAGCCCAGAAATCAACTAATACAGGTACTACGGATTCTAAAACATCAGCATCAAAGCTTGCGTCTGTGGCATGAATGATATTGCTCATAATTTATACTCTTTAATCTATGTTGACAGCACACGTCACGTTATGCAGCTGAGGCACTAGCGACGAAGCCGTCATGCTATATATAGCAAATCCTGTCCACCTAAAGAAGACAAGGGAGTGTCTACAAATGGGAGTCTAATTTGGTCTGCGAAATGATTGAGACCATAGAATAATGCTTATTACAATCTGAAGACTCACGCGAGGTGAGAAAAGCATTTATTATTTAATGTGGTTAGAATAACATTAAAATCTGCACAATGTTGCTGAATGGGTGCAGATGCCCCACAAATTTCTCATATAGACTATAAAATGTCTTATTTTTACACTTTCAATCAATTCATCAGTTAAGCGGTATGTCCCAACAACAAAGCTACGAAGAAAGCTCGATTCAGATACTTAAAGGCTTGGAGCCAGTGCGCGAGCGCCCGGGCATGTACACCCGTACAGAGTCACCGTTGCATATTATCCAAGAGGTTATCGATAATGCGGCGGATGAGGCCTTGGCAGGCGTTTGCCAGCATATTACCGTCACCTTGCATCAGGATCAGAGTGTGAGCGTCGAGGATGATGGCCGCGGCATTCCCGTGGGCTGGCACAAAGAAGAAAATGCACCGGTGGTGGAAATTGTGTTTACTCGGCTCCATGCGGGCGGTAAATTCAATAAGGATAGTAATTCAGCCTATGCTTTCTCAGGTGGCTTGCATGGTGTGGGCGTATCAGTGACGAATGCGCTGTCCAAACGTTTGGAGGTGGTGGTCACCCGTGGCGGTGAGCAGCACCAATTAGTTTTTGCCGACGGCGGTCATGTGGCTGAGCCTTTAAAAGTGATTGGCAAAGCACCCGCGCGTAAATCGGGCACCTTCGTGCGTGTGTGGCCTGATGCTAAGTATTTTGATAGCCCGACGATTCCAGTGGCCGATTTGCAACGTTTATTACGCAGTAAGGCAGTGTTATTACCGGGTGTTTCGATTACTCTGATCAATGAGAAAAATGGGCAAAGCCTCAATTGGTGCTATAGCGACGGTTTACGTGGTTATCTTGAAGAGGAATTGGCTGGGGATGAGTTATTAATCCCGATGTTTGAGGGTAAGCAGTTTGCCGCTGCGGATGATGAAAGTTTTGCTGAGGGCGAGGGCTGTGAGTGGCTTGTGGCCTGGACCATTGAGGGGGCAGTAGCGCGCGAGTCTTATGTTAATCTGATTCCTACCCTAAGCGGTGGTACCCATGAGGCGGGTCTGCGCGAGGGTTTATTTAATGCACTGAAGACCTTTATTGAACTACACAATTTATTGCCAAAGGGTGTGCGTTTATTAGCAGAGGATTTATTTGCGCGAGCGAGTTTTGTGTTATCGGTGCGTATGCTGGATCCGCAGTTTCAGGGCCAAACCAAGGAACGTCTAAATAGTCGTGATGCGGTGCGTTTAGTCAGTAATTACGTCAAAAGTGCCTTTGAATTATGGTTGAATAGCAACGTCGACTGGGGGCGTTCACTGGCAGAAATGGTGATTCGTCAGGCGCAGGCACGTACTCGTTCAGCCAAAAAGGTGGAAAAGCGTAAGAGCTCTGGCGTTGCGGTGCTACCCGGTAAATTAACCGATTGTGAGTCCGATGATCCAACTCGCACGGAGGTGTTTTTAGTGGAAGGGGATTCCGCTGGTGGTTCTGCTAAAATGGGTCGCGACAAAGAGTTTCAGGCGATTTTACCATTGCGTGGTAAGGTACTAAATGCCTGGGAAGTGGATCGAGATCGCTTATTTGCGAATAAAGAGATTCATGATATTTCAGTGGCGATTGGTGTTGATCCGCATGGCCCCAAGGAATCGGTTGATTTATCGGGTTTACGTTATCGTCGTATTTGCATTTTGTCGGATGCGGATGTGGACGGTTCTCATATTCAAGTGCTGTTGTTGACCTTATTCTATCGTCATTTTCCTAAACTGGTGGAAAATGGCTTTGTTTACGTGGCGCAGCCGCCTTTATTCCGTGTTGACGCACCGGCACAAGCAAAGCGTCCAGCGCGTAAAATTTATTGTTTAGATGAACGTGAATTAGACTCAACGGTGGATAAATTAATCAATCTTGAGGGTTATAAAGAGGCAAGTCTTAGCATCAGTCGCTTTAAAGGTCTGGGTGAAATGAGTCCGGAGCAGCTTTGGGAAACCACGATGAATCCAGATACACGCCGTTTACTGCCAGTAAATTATGGCGAATTTAGCCCTGAAGACACCATGAAAATGTTTGATATGTTGATGTCTCGCGGTGAGGCGCAGCAGCGTCGCGCTTGGTTAGAGGAAAAGGGCAATCTTGCCGACCTTGATATTTAAACTGAATTAAAGTATTCAATGACAGAGCAAAACAATTTATTTGATATGCCCGAAGAAGAGGGCGTGACGCTTGGTTTATATGCTGAAAAAGCTTATTTAGACTATGCTGTTTCAGTGGTCAAAGGGCGTGCTTTACCAGATGTGAGTGATGGTCAAAAGCCGGTACAGAGACGTATTCTATATGCCATGAATGCGATGGGGCTTAAGAATCATGCCAAGCCGGTCAAATCTGCACGTGTGGTTGGTGATGTACTGGGTAAGTATCACCCACACGGCGATCAGGCAGCTTATGATGCCATGGTACGGATGGCACAAAGTTTTACCTTGCGTTATCCACTGGTTGATGGACAGGGTAATTTTGGTTCCCGTGACGGTGATGGTGCGGCCGCTATGCGTTATACCGAGGCACGGCTCACGCCAATGGCTGAGCTGCTGTTAGAGGAGTTAGGCGAGGGCACGGTCGATTTTATTCCTAACTATGATGGCAGCGAAAAGGAGCCCGTACTGTTGCCAGCACGCTTACCGATGATGCTCTTAAATGGTGCCTCTGGTATTGCGGTGGGGATGGCGACGGAGATTCCTTCGCATAATTTACGTGAAATCGCAGCTGCTTGTGTGGCCTTATTGAAAAAGCCCAACATGGTAATTGAGGAGTTACTGAGCTTTGTGCCCGGGCCTGATTTTGCAAATGGTGCGCAAATTATTACCGCTGCTGAGGAAATTGCCGAGATCTATAAAAGTGGTCGTGGTTCGATTAAAGTACGTGCCCGTTGGGAGTTTGAGGAGTTGGCTCGTGGTCAATGGCAGTTAGTGGTTACAGAGCTGCCGCCTAATACCAGCGCTCAAAAAATTCTTGAAGAGATTGAGGAGATCTCTAATCCGCGCGTGCGCACGGGTCGTAAGGCACTGACCTCGGAGCAGCAACAGGCTCGCTCTGCTATGTTGTCGTTATTAGATTCGGTGCGTGATGAATCGGGTAAGGACGCAGCGGTACGTCTTGTGTTTGAGCCTAAAACGTCCAAGGTCAGTCGTGAGGACTTTGTTAATCAGCTATTAGCTAAAACCAGTATGGAGGGTAATGCTAGCATTAACCTAGTCTGTATTGGGATTGATGGGCGGCCACGTCAACGCAATTTATTGGAAATTTTAACGGAATGGTTGCAATTCCGTACCACCACTGTAACGCGTCGAACCCAATATCGTTTGGACAAAGTCAGCGATCGTATCCATGTGTTGGAAGGTCGTATGGTGGTTTATCTTAATGTGGATGAGGTTATTGCCACCATTCGTGAGTCCGATGAACCACGACCTGCCTTGATGAATCGTTTTAATCTGAGTGAGCGTCAGGCCGAAGATATTTTAGAAATGCGCCTGCGTCAATTAGCCCGTTTGGAAGGCTTTAAAATTGAGCAGGAATTAGAGGAAAAACGCAAAGAACAAGCGGAATTACAGCATCTCTTAGCAAATCCGGCAGCCATGCGCAAAATGATGATTAAGGAAATTGAAGCGGATGCCAAGAAATACGGCGATGAACGTCGTACCATCATTCAAGAAGCCGAAAAAGCCGTTTTGGAGATTAAGGTGGCTGATGAGCCAGTGACGGTCGTTATTTCGCAAAAGGGCTGGATTCGTTCACGTCAACATCATGGACACGATCCGCAGCAATTTAATTTTAAAGCCGGTGATAAGCTCTACGATACCTTTGAAGTACGTACCGTGGATCAGCTGATTGCGCTTTCTAATGTGGGCCGAGCTTATACGGTTGAGGTAGCGGATTTGCCGTCGGCACGTGGTGACGGGCAACCGATCACCGCCATGGTAGATAGTGAGTCTAATACGAAAATTAACCATTTTATTGCAGCAGATAAGGCGCAACAGCTATTGTTGGTGCAAGAGCATGGGGTCGGTTTTATAACAACGATAGAGGATATGGTGAGTCGTCAAAAAGCGGGTAAGCAGTTTGTGACGCTTGAAACGCCACTATTAAAGCCCTTGTTCGTTAAGCCAGACGATCGCTATCTCGCCTTATTGAGTAAAAAAGGTCGTTTTTTAATCATTGCTTTGTCGGAAGTAAAAAAATTAGCAGGCGGTGGTTTAGGGACAATCTTAATCGGTCTCGACGATGATGATAAGCTAAGTCAGATCGTAGCCTTTGGTGAAAATGGCTTAGCCGTGAGCGGCACTTATCGTCGTAAAGCAAGTACAGACGTTTTAAGTTTAAATGAGCTGGAAGTATATATAGCTAAGCGTGCACGCAAGGGTCGTGCCTTAGATGTGAGGCTTAAGGATATTAGCTTAAGTCGTGCGCCTGAGGGTGGCACGAATGAAGCAAGCGAATAAGTACAGCTTGCCTAATCAGACAAAAGGAATGTCATGTCATATAAAGTGGAAGTGATGCCGAGTGGGCATCAGTTTACGGTAAAAGAAGGTCAAATTATTTTAGATGCCGCCTTAGATGCGGGTGTGATTTTACCTTATAGCTGTCGTAGCGGTTCGTGTATCAGTTGTAAGGGTAAGGTAGTGGCAGGTGATTATGACCCGGGTATTGGAACCGAGCAGATGATGTCGCCTGATGAAATGGCTGAGGGCTATACTCTGTTTTGTCAGACGACGGCACAATCCGATTTAGTGATAGAAAGTCTAGAGGTGCGCTTAGAAACCGATATCATTACTCGTAAAATGCCCGCGCGTGTGCTTAAAATGGACAGGCTCAATGATGATGTGATGTTGGTACAGTTGCAAATGCCTTCAACTGAGCCTTTTCGTTATTATGCCGGTCAGTATTTAGATTTTATCTTTAAAGATAATGTGCGCCGTTCCTATTCGATTGCGGTGGCACCCGAAGAGGGTAAAGTGCTGGAGCTGCATATACGTCATATGCCAGGTGGTATGTTTACGGATCGTCTGTTTGGGGTGGGCGAGCGACCGATTAAAGAGCGTGAGATTCTGCGGATTGAGGGACCTTTGGGCACCTTCTTTTTGCGTGAGGACTCGGATAAGCCAATGATTTTTGTGGCTAGTGGTACCGGTTTTTCTCCAATCAAGGCGCTCATGGAGGATATTATCGCCAAAGACATCCAACGACCTATTACCTTTTATTGGGGTGGTCGTCGACCTAAGGACTTGTATATGAATGCTTTGGTCGAGCAATGGGCTGCGGATTTGCCGTTTTTTAATTATATTCCGGTGGTATCGGATGCCTTGCCAGAGGATCAGTGGCAGGGTCGTACTGGTTTTGTACATCAAGCCGTCTTAGATGATGTTGAGGATTTATCTGGCTATCAGGTGTATGCCTGTGGGGCGCCGATTGTGGTTGAAAGCGCACGTAAAAGCTTCATCAATGAAAAGGGACTACCTGAAACGGAGTTCTTTGCCGATGCCTTTACTTCGGCTAAAGACGGGGCTTAAGGTCTCTCTATGTCAGGATAGTTGTCACCCTCTAAA
>NZ_KV793533.1:0-35082 GCF_001808505.1 Oligella sp. HMSC09E12 | reverse complement strand
CGGCGTTGTTGCTAAAATCGAGAAGTAATTCTCATTGATGCGACTTAACTAATTCATTGTGATTGTGAATTAGTAAACGGTAGCACTCGACTTGCTTTAGTTGTTGGGTGCTACTGAATTTTTTATGTTCTTTATATTGTTCTTTTAGGATTAACTTTCATGAAAAGCCAAAGAATTCGTATTCGCTTAAAAGCCTTTGACTATAAATTAATCGATCAGTCTGCTGCTGAAATCGTTGAAACAGCTAAGCGCACTGGTGCTGTGGTACGTGGTCCAGTACCTCTACCTACTCGCTTCAAAAAGTTTGATATTTTACGTTCTCCACACGTTAACAAAAAATCACGTGACCAGTTCGAGATTCGTACGCATCAACGTTTGATGGATATTGTTGATCCTACTGACAAAACAGTTGACGCACTAATGCGTTTAGACTTACCTGCAGGTGTGGATGTAGAGATCGCCCTACAGTAATTACTGTTTTTGTCTGACGACAAAATTTAAAGCCAACTATCTAAAGCATTGATGCTACGAATAGTTGGCTTTTTGTTTGCCAAGCGAAGTTGGCATAGACCTCAGTTGATTTGGGAAACGAAGCGCTTAAAACGGCAAGCTTCAATACGCCATTAAGCTATGTCGCCACCGAATGGCTAGAAACTGCATTATTTCCTTGTCCAACGGCGGCAATTTGAGAAAAAGATGGTGATGAATTACTCAGCAACCGCTTCTAATGAAATAGTGATAGTCACTTCATCACTAACTGCGGGTGCATGTAGATCGACACCAAAGTCACTACGTAAAATCTTGGTTGTGGCATTTGCACCGATGGCATCTTTTTCCAACATCGGGTGAGTGGTATTTAAGAAGTGAGTGACTTCGAGTACCACTGGCTTAGTAATGCCTTTAATGGTCAAATCGCCCTCAATGGTTTTAGGCGCATCACCTTCAAAATTCACTTTGGTCGACTTAAAGCTTGCGGTCGGGAATTTAGCAGTATCAAAGATGTCTTCAGCTTGGATATGCTTATCAAACTCTTTGAATCCCGTGCTGATTGCTGTCATATCTAGCTTAATATCGACTTCTGCGGTTTTGGCTTCTTTGTCATAGACAACAGTACCGCTTGTGTTATCTAAACGTAATTGCTGAGTAGATAAGCCTAAGTGACTGTATGAAAAGCTAGGGAAGGTATGGGCAGGGTCAATCTGATAAGTTTGCGCTGCTGCAAAAGCTTGACCGGCAAAAAGTGCGGAAACTAAAGATGTAGCAAGTAATTTTTTCATAAAACTTCTCCAATAATTAAGTGAATTGTTATCTGCATAACTATAAGCTAGCTCATTAACAAACAAAGCATAAAATGATTTGCTAACAATCGTCTGAGTCTAGCAAAAACTCGAAAACAGAGTTTTTTATAGAGGCATTGTGTCGATACCTAAGTTAATCTTAATACGTATCATTGTATACAGCATTTAAAGGTTAATAAATGATTAATATCGATATATACTATTCCTAGCAAAGAAATAATTAAAAGAATGAGCGATGGACAAGTTATTAGCGATGAAGGTTTTCCAACGAGTGGCCGTTGAAAAGGGCTTTGCGGCTGCAGGTCGTGCTTTAGATATGTCACCGCCTGTGGTGACGCGTTTAATTGCTGAATTGGAGGCCGAGTTAGGGGTTCGACTTTTTCATCGAACTACCCGACGAGTAGCATTATCAGAGGCTGGAGAACTGTATTTAGAACGAGTCTGTAAAATTTTGGAAGATGTGGAGCAAGCGAGTGAATTAGTGAGTGGCCATAGTGCTCAGCTTTCTGGGGTCTTGAGGATATCCTCTGATGCCGCCTTAGCTAGTAACGTTATCGCTCCTTCGGTCTCCGGCTTTAGGGAGCTATACCCTGGCATCACACTGGATGTTAGGGTCAGAAGTTTAAGAACTTTACCCATCGAGGATTACGATATTACCCTGTTTAGTTCGACGCGAGGGACGGACCTTGCTGTGGTTGCCCGTAGAATTTTGCAGTCGGAGGCGATTCTAGTTGCTTCAACGAAGTATATTGAGCGTCGTGGTATGCCTAAGACACCACAGGAGTTAGCAGACCATGATTGTATTTACACTCGGCGTGATAGTGATCCAATCAGGGGTTGGACTCTATGGAAGACGGATGATGCTAAAAAGGTTATTGAAGTTGAAATAACGCCAATTTTGATGGCAAATCATACAGATACCTTACTTAAGGCAACCGTGGACGGTTTAGGGATTGCCTCTATGGCTCGTAATATCGTACAACCCTATCTAGCCAGTGGTGAGATGGTTCGTGTGCTGGAGCCTTGGGTTACTGCTGAATTAGTGATGTATGCAGGTCTACCTAGTCGTCAATTTATTCCTCAGCGAGTGCAAGTGTACCTGGATTATCTTATTGAGTATACGCGAGAACTGTTAAAAATCTAATGAATTAATGTGCTGGTTTACGGGCTGAATCAGTAAAATAACGTATTGAAATGAGCGTCAATTACAGACATAGTGGTTCTTCAAAGGTGTACTATTGTTGTTAGTTTGAAGTTAACTAGCATAATTTCTATAAAATTTTGGAGGGGGTTATGAGCTTTACTCGTCGTGATATTTTAAAAGTTGTAGGTGCCGCAGGTTTAGTCAGCATTAGTCCAAATTTAGCTTTTGCCCAGGTTGAAGGTATTGAAAAAAAATCCCTTACTATCGCGGTGGGTGGCCAGGCGTTAGTGTACTATTTACCACTTTCGATTGCCGATCTTAAGGGCTTCTTTAAGGAAGAAGGTCTGGATGTCAAGATTGTTGACTTTGCCGGTGGTTCTAAAGCGTTACAAGCGGTGGTGGGCGGTAGTGCTGATGTTTGCTCGGGGGCTTTTGAGCATACAATCAGCCTGCAGAATCGTCGTCAAAACTATAGTGCTTTTGTGATGCAGGGACGTGCGCCGATGATTACCTTGGGTGTCTCAACTAAAAATATGCCTGACTACAAAGAGCCTGCCGATCTTAAGGGTAAAAAGATTGGTGTGACTGCGCCCGGTTCGTCAACCAATATGTTACTTAACTTCTTTTTAGCCAAACACGGTTTGAGTGTCAGTGATGTATCTATTATTGGTGTGGGTGCTGGTACAGGCGCAGTTAATGCAATGCGCTCCGGTCAAATTGATGCTATCAGTAATGTTGATCCAGTAATATCTACTTTGGAGCATGAGGGCCTATTAAATCCTATCGTTGATACCAGAAAATTAGAAGACTCACAAGCGATATTTGGTGGCCCGATGCCGTCGAGCTGCTTATACGCTTCGCACAAGTTTATTGCAGATAATCCAAACACGTGTCAAGCTTTGGCAAATGCCATTATTAAGGCGGATAAATGGATCCAAGCAGCTAGTCTTGAAGACATTATAAAGACGGTACCCGAGCAGTATCTCTTAGGCAATCCAGACGTTTATCGCCGAGCCTTAGAAGCTAGTCTTGAGGCGCTTTCTCCAGATGGTATTATCGACCCCGATGGTCCGCAGACGGCTTTAAATGCGCTTGATGCATATAACGAAGAGATTAAAGCTGAAAAAATTGATTTATCCAAAGTTTGGAATGATCGTTTTGTTAAAAAGACATCGTCATAATCAAGGGATAGGAATAAGTTGATGTCTCAAGCAGTTTTAGAGTTAAACAATATCACGTGCACCTTTGTCTCCAATGACAAAGGTGGCGTGCCTTATACCGCCGTTAGGGATGCGACCTTACATGTCCAAGACGGTGAGTTCGTCTCTGTCGTCGGTCCCACGGGCTGTGGAAAATCGACCTTGCTTAATGTTGCCGCTGGCTTATTGAAACCGACAACAGGCGATGTGATGGTGTATGGCAATCCTTTAGAGGGTATCAATAAGCGTGCTGGTTACATGTTTCAGGGCGAGTCTTTATTCCCTTGGCGCACAGCGTTGGCAAATGTTACCGCTGGCTTGGAGTTTGCTGGTATTAGCAAGCAGGCTGCCGAACAACAAGCGGTAGAGTGGCTAGCGCGAGTGGGTTTAGAGCATCACAAGGATAAATACCCGCATCAAATGTCAGGCGGCATGCGTAAGCGAGTGATGTTGGCTCAGACGCTAATTCGTAATCCGGATATTATTCTGATGGATGAACCATTTTCTGCGTTGGATATTCAGACCAGACAACAAATGGAAAATGAAGTTCTGGATATCTGGATGTCGCAACGTAAAGCCGTGTTATTTATCACGCATGATTTGGATGAAGCCATCGCCATGAGCGATCGGGTTGTGATTCTGGCAGCTGGACCGGCGACGCGAATCATCGGGGAGTTTGTGATCGATTTGGAGCGCCCTCGTGATGTGGCTGAAATGCGCAATCACCCTCGTTTTGTGGAATTGCACAATGCAATTTGGGATGTTTTGCGTGAAGAGGTGCTCAAGGGGTATCAACAACAAAAAGAAAAGGCTTAATCAATGAAAAAGTTACTCACACCTGGCAGGCATAATTACCGGATTTGGCAGATTGGGATCCTCATCGTCTTATTTTTGATATGGCATTTTGTTTCCAGAGACGATCAATTGGCTTTCTTTTTCGGTGAGCCTTTGGGCGTTTTTCAGGTGCTCTGGAAGTGGTTTGTGGTCGATGGCAATATTTATAAGCATTTAGGCATTACCTTAAGTGAAACCTTATTAGCGTTTGTGATCGGAACCATTGCCGGTATGCTAATGGGCTTGTGGATGGGTTTATCCAAAACCGCCAGTCTTATTTTTGAGCCCTACCTAACTGCTTTGAACTCGATGCCGCGCGTGATTTTAGCACCGATTTTTGCTATGTGGTTCGGTTTAGGTATCTGGTCTAAAGTGGCCTTGGCTTTTACCTTGGTGTTCTTTATCGTGTTTTTCAACGTCTACCAAGGCATTCGCGAAGTGAGTCCGACCTTGTTGGATAATGCCCGTATGCTAGGCGCTAATCGCAAGCAGCTATTACGTTATGTGTATTTGCCTTCCGCGACCAGTTGGGTTTTTTCAAGCTTACATGCGTCAGTCGGCTTAGCCTTTGTTGGTGCCGTTGTGGGTGAGTATTTGGGTTCAGCCAGTGGTGTGGGTTATTTGATTTTACAAGCCGAAGGCTCATTTGATGTGAATACGGTGTATGCCGGCATCATTACCTTGACCATATGTGCTTTATTACTCGATGCCTTAGTAGGTGTTGTTGAGCGCTATTTCCAAACTTGGAAACCAGGCTCGAAATCGGATACGCAACAGGCTTAAGATATCAGCAGTATTTTTTAGAGGATTTTATGATTATTCATATGGTGTTATTTAAATTCGAAGACACGTTACCGGCGGACTTTGATGCAACCGTGGCTTATCACTGTGAGCAGATTAGGCAGCATTGTGAAGGCGTGATTCTGTTTGATTTGAAAAAGAATTTCTCTGACCGATCCCGTGGTTTTAATTATGCGCTTTCTAGTATTTTTGCTGATATGGAAAGTTTAGATAACTATCAACCCCATCCTGTACATCAAGCCTTTAAAAACTATTTGGATAGTTTTAGGGGCGAACGTGTCGTCTATGATGGTCAGCTAGCTGAGGATTGCGTGGTAAAAAGTCTGTAAGTTAGCACTTTAATGTAGTTGTAGCCCTGAGTTTTTGTTGTATAGCATACGAGCCAGAACTCAGGGCTTTCTAAGTCGTAAGGATTCCCTAGCGTCACCCTGAGTTTTTGTTGTTGGCACCATAGAAGTTAAAGGACGTGATTAATACATGCTGTCAAAGCTAAGTGGCTTTTCGGAGCGCACGTTTCAAACGTACTTTTTGTTTGTTTATGCTCTCTGCGCGATTCCACTTTTTTTATCCGAGGCAATGTCGTAGAGCATATCGAGCAGACGAGTCATATCGGCTTTTATCTTGGTCTTGCGGTTTGGTGCGTTGCTTTGGCGATGATTCTTTGGTATTACTTTCTGCCGGACCTCTCTGTTATTCAACTAAAGAAGCATGGTAAGGTTATGACAGCAGAGATAATTGGCGATAGCCATCATGCTTTTTCAGGTTTAGCACCAACGGCTATGGAGACTGGACAGACATATAGTGAGGCTCACGTCCGCACAAACAAGCCGTATCGCTATTTGCATGTTCAGTTCAAAAATCTCTCCGGAACCCTAGTGACGCATACTTTTTCAATGTCGGTAAACTACTCATCTTTCTCAAATCTAGCGCAAGTGATTGAAGAACAAAATCAAGATTTACAAATCGAGCGTGGTGTGGACCGAGCGATAATGCCGGTCTGGTTAAATCCTAAAGTTAAGTCACCGGCTTTTGTGCTGGCTAATGAATCCGGTAGGGTCACTAGCAAACATGTCATGTTGGGTTTATGTTTGCTTATCATCACTTTGTTACAGATGAGTATCCCTTTATTGTATGTTGCCCAAACGACGCAACACCTTAGTGATGATGTATTGACCTTGTTTAATACACCAACCGTTTGGCATTGGGCGCCAATATGCAATATTGTCATTTTATGGATGTTTCATAGTCATGGCGCAGTCGATAAAGCCCCAAATGGTGTCGCGGCTGATGTGATGAAACTAGCAGGGGTGAAAGGAGTGACTGAATCAATCACTTGGAAAGCTACCAGTTATGGTGATGATGTGACTTACTATCGTGTTGATGTTTCTTATGAAAACAGCGCAGCTCATTTGCACGAGCTTAGTTTTAAATCGACGGTTAGCGATTCTAAAGAAAAAGAGTTAGCGAGGATGCCGCAGCAACGGCCGATTTTTTATTTAGAAAATAATCCTGAGAAAATTTATTTCTTAGATCAACATCATGGAAAATTTTTGTAGTTTATCGATGTACAGACATGAGTTACTGAGCGCTGGATAATACCTATGTCCGAAGAAAATAAAGTATATATGAAACGCAGACCACGAGTCGATTTTCTGCTCATCTACATTTTGTGTGCTATACCGCTTTTATTTACTCGCAGCTCCATTGCTGAACATTTGGAACGGACTAGCCATATCGGTTTCTACATTGGTTTAGCGGTTTGGTTGCTCGCTTTTTTGATGATAATTAAGTATTATTTCCTTCCGGATTATGCCATTATTCAACTTAAAAAGGAGGGCAAGGTAGTTAGCGCAGAGATAATTGGTGATTCTCACTCTGTTTTTTCAGCTTTGCCATCGTTGTCTTCGCAAGAAAAGGCATTAGATGATGAGGATCCGTTTCCTAAGGAATACGCAGAACGTCAGCTTAAGGTACAGTTCACTAATGTATCCGGCACGCTCGTCACACATGTTTTCTCCATGCCGCTGGATGATGTATCGTCTTCTAGCCTTCAGCAAATCATTGAAACGCAAAACCAAGATTTAGCAATTGATTATGCGGGTGATGCCCATGCCTATCTGCCAGTGTGGCTCAATCCAAAGGCAATGACACCTGTTTTTGCACTCGCGAATGAGCATGGTCGGGTTACTCGTAGGCATATTAAGTTAGGTCTATGTTTGATGATTATCACCTTGCTACAGATGACCTTGCCATTGCTTTATGTGGCTCAAAGCACGCAACACCTAAGTAATGATGTATTTACCTTGTTTAATACAGTCACTGTTTGGCATTGGGTACCAAAAGCTAATATCGTCATTTTATGGATGTTTCATAGCCATGACTCTGTTGAAACAGGGCCTAATGGTGTTTCAGTTGATGTCATTAAGCTCTCTGGACTTAAAAGTACAACTGAATCCATTACTTGGAAAAAAACACATTATAGTGGTGATGATCCTGTATATCGTATTGATGTTAGGTATAAAGATAGTGCAGGTCAAATGAATAGCTTGCACTTTACGGAGTCCGTTTCTGCTTTTCAAAAGCGAAGGCTTGATGCTATGTCAGCACATCGTCCAATACTTTATCTGAAGCATCAAAAGGATAAGATTATTTTTGTCGATCGTGAGGATGGACAGTTTCTGTGAGCCGTGATAGCGAAGAGCAAATCATAACGCCCATATCGTGGCTATCGATATGGGCGTCGTGAGTGTGTTTTAAATCACTATAAGGCAGCGGTCACTTGAATCTCAACATTGACCGTGGGGCGTGCTAGCTTAGCTTCGACGGTAGCACGGGTAGGAATGCCATTAGGGTCTAACCATTCGCCCCAGATACTGTTCATGGTGCTAAAGTCATGATCAATATCACTTAACCAGATTTGTGCGCTGATAAGACGGCTTTTATCCGTACCGGCTTCCTGAAGGAGGGCATCAATTTGGTCCAGTACACTATGGGTTTGAGTGGCAATGTCCTTGCCCTCAGCTTCGGGCGTGGGAACAATGCCGGATAAATAAACCGTGCCATTATGAATAACAATTTTAGACATTAGGGGACCGCTGTGTTTGCGTTCAATAGCTGACATAGATGTGTATCCTTTTAAACGAAGTTCAGATGGTTATTTTAACAAAGGCGATTTTTTATCGTAACAGAAATTTGTGACAGCGTGAATGAGCGGTTTAATACGCAAAGCGCTCGCGCATTTCTTCTAAACCGAATTCCTTGAGAATTTCCAATTGACGGTCACGTGCGCTGTTTTTGTACTTGGCTACTTTGCGTGCCACAATCAACTCGTTTTTCATGGAATGTTCCCAACCCACTAATTCAGTGACGGTGACCTGATAGCCGCGCGCCTCTAATTGGAGACAGCGAAGTACATTTGTGAGGTGGCTGCCAAACTCCCGAGTATGAATGGGATGGCGCCAAATTTCAGCAAGGCTGTTGTGCTTGATAGCCTTGTTTTTGTGTTGGCGTAGATGCGCCGCAAGCTCTGCTTGGCAGCATGGGAATAGGACGATGTATTTGGATTGGCGTTCTAGGGCAAAGCGAATCGCATCATCCGTAGCGGTATCACAGGCGTGCAATGCCGTTGTTATATCTACCTTAGCGGGAATGTCGGTAGAGTGCATGGCCTCTTCAACACGCATCGCTTTAAAACTCATGCCATCCGAAAAGCCGAGCTTGTTCGCTAATTCCTCAGAGCTTTTTACCAACTGCTCTCTGAATTCAATCCCATACACATGCGCTTCCGGATGATTTTTTAGCAGCAGATCATAAAGAATAAAACCCAAATACGATTTACCGGCGCCGTGATCCACTAAGACCAATTGCTTTTGCTCTTCTAACACTTTGAGCATCAAAGGTTCGATAAAGTGATAGAGATGGTACACCTGTTTGAGCTTGCGACGGCTATCTTGATTGATTTTGCCGTCGCGGGTTAAGATGTGCAGAGCTTTTAGTAGCTCAAGGGATTGTTGCGGCTTAATTTCCGGGATTAAACTCATGACGCAACTCGACTAAACGGTCATTGAGAAAATGCGGGTTTCCGGCTTATCTCTTAACATTCGGAGATCGAAACTCATGCAGATATTACGGGCGAAGGTACGACCTTTTTCAGTGATTTTAAGTCCCGTATCACTAATTTCTAATAAGCCATCTTGCGCCATTTCTTGGAGACGCTCAAGGGTGTCAGGTAACTCCTTAAATTGCTCTTCCGGTTTTTCCCAAGAAGTTTCTAATAAGCACATCAGGTTTAGAATATGGCGCCGAATAATCAAATCCTCTTGATTCAGAATATGGCCGCGCATCAGCGGAATTTCATTTTGCGCCAAACTCTCATAGTAGGCCTCTAGATCCTTTTCATTTTGTGCAAAGCCGTACCAGGTGTCACTGATGCTAGACATGCCGAGACCAATCATTACTTGGGTAGAGGAAGAACTGTAGCCCATAAAATTGCGGTGAATGGTTTTGTTCACCATGGATTGATACAGGGTGTCAGTGGGTAGGGAGAAGTGATCCATGCCTACTTCTACGTAACCCAATTCCTCCAGTAGCGCTTTGCCATTTTCATAGAGGGCGCGCTTTTCCTCGCCCGATGGGAGATCATTTTCATCAAAGCCACGTTGACCTACGCCTTTAATCCAAGGGACATGCGCATAGGAGTAAAAGGCCAAACGGTCGGGCTTAAGTTCTAAGGTGCGGCGAATGGTGCGCTCCATACCCGCCCAGTTTTGAAAAGGTAGGCCGAAGACTAAATCATGGCTGATGCTGTTATAGCCGATTCGACGTGCCGCATTGGTGACGTTTAACACATTTTCAAAGGGTTGCACACGATTAATCGCAATTTGGACCTTTTCGGCATAGTCCTGCACGCCAAAGCTGCAACGACGGAAACCGAGCTTATATAAACCTTCAAGATGCTCTAAGCGGGTATTATTTGGATGCCCCTCAAAGCTAAAGGTGTGCTCTTCGGCAATATCAGAGGTACTAAAAATATGCTGTAATAGGCGCTCTAACTCTGCCATTGCAAAGAAGGTTGGGGTGCCGCCCCCTAAGTGAATTTCACTAATTAGCGGCTTGTCTTGCAGTAGCTCCAGATAAAGATCCCACTCTTTAATGACGGCATCAATATAGGGGGCTTCAACGGAATGCTTTTTGGTAATGCGTTTATGACAGGCACAGAAGGTACAGAGACTCTCACAAAAAGGCAGGTGAATATACAGGCTAATGCCTTGTTTGGCATTGGACTCCTTGAAACTGCGTTTTAAAGTCTCTAAATAGGCCGCGGCACTAAAGCTACTATTGTCCCAATAGGGAACGGTCGGGTAACTGGTGTAACGTGGCCCCGGGATATTGTATTTGTGAATTAATTCTTTCATCGTTAGCGTAATTTTTAACTTGATGCGGTTTTCTTAGCGGCAGCCTTTTTGGCGGTGCTCTTCTTCGCTGCGGTTTTTTTTGCGGCCGTTTTCTTACCGGCTTTTTTAGCTGCCGTTTTTTGTTCAAACTCAAAGCCGACCTTGCCTGCGGCATCTAATACTAGATAGGCCTTAAACTTGCGATTATTGCGATTGGAGACAAAGTTTTCCAGCAAATCCGTCTTTTTATTGCTCAGTAGTTTATGCATCTGTTCATGCGAAATTTCCTGCTGCAGAATCACTTTGCCAGAGCGGAAATCACAGCTTTTTTCCTTGCCGCTAGCCTTTTCACAGAGATAAGCCATGCCCGTATCAAAGACTTTAGCATGGCATTTAGGACAATCTCCTACGGCAACTAAATTGCTCGTATCAAGCTCCTCTGTATCGTCGTCCTTGTCTTGACCGAAGTCGAACTCCAGTTTTTTCTCATCCCCTGTTAAGCGGATAATGGCACTGAAAGGTCGTCCCATTTTGCTGATAAAGCCGCTCAAAGGTCCTAACACATGCTCTGACAGCAGTGTTTCAACCTCATCGGGCTCAAAGGTGCGACCGCCGGGATGCTTGGTAATAGAAAAATCACAATGCGTGCACGCGTAACGTCGATAATTCTCCTTGACCACATGGCCACACACTGGGCAAGGTGTGTGAAGCGTGACGTAATCGCCAGGGATAGTGTCGTGCTCGTACTCTTTGGCGCGGCTCACCATGGTTTCTGTGCTGCGCACAATATCCTGCATAAAGGCTTGCGGCTCCAGTTGCTTGGCTTCGATTTGTTTGAGCTTATATTCCCACTCACCGGTGAGCTCAGGTGAGGTGAGCTCTTTGACATTTAAGCCTGATAATAAGGTCATGAGTTGGCGAGCTTTAGCCGTTGGCACCAATTCACGACCTTCACGGCGTAAATACTGCTCGTTTAATAGACCTTCGATAATGGCTGCGCGAGTGGCTGGCGTGCCTAAGCCACGCTCTGACATGGCCTCACGTAATTCATCATCATCCACTAAGCGACCAGCACCCTCCATCGCACTCAAAAGCGTCGCTTCTGTATACCGTGCCGGCGGTTTGGTGGCTAAAGCCTCAGGTTTCACCTCAGCGGTATGAACCGTTTCTCCTTCGGTAACCGGTACCAGATTATCCTCTTGTCCTTGAGCCTCACGGCCGTAAATCTCCAACCAACCGGGTTTAACCAAGACCTTACCCTCGGTCTTAAAGTGATGCGCCCCCACCTTGGTGATACGTGTGGTAACACGATACTCTGCTGCGGGGAAAAAGACCGCCATAAAGCGTTTAACCACTAAATCGTAAATTTTAAATTCTGCTTCGCTTAATTCCTTAGGCATTTGTAGGGTCGGAATAATGGCGAAGTGATCGCTCACCTTTGTGTTGTCGAAAATGCGTTTATTGCTTTTAATCCATTGTTCAGCGAGGATTTTTGCAGCATGTGCTTGATGGCCCTGATTGGCATTAGCGCTGCTTTGGCTGATAAGACGGATGGTGTCTTTGGCGTTTTGCAGATAATCCTGGGGTAAATAGCGAGAATCGGTACGCGGATAGGTTAGTACCTTATGACGCTCATACAGCGTCTGCGCTAGCGCCAGGGTGGTTTTGGCAGTAAAGCCGAACTTAGCGTTGGCCTCACGTTGTAAAGATGTGAGGTCGAATAAGGCAGGGGATAGCTGTCTGGAGGGTTTGGACTCTTCAGAAACAATACCCGGCTTGCCCTGACAGGCGGTGACAATGGTTTGAGCTGCTGCCGCAGACCAAAGACGATACTCTCTTTTTTCGGGGTCCGCAGGATCCTTTTTAAACTCAGGATCAAACCAGCGCCCACGATAGGTACCCTCGGCCGCATCAAAATGGCCGTACACCTCCCAATAATCCCGACTTTGGAATTGACGAATACTTTCTTCACGTTCAAAGACAATGGCTAAGGTCGGTGTTTGTACACGGCCGATGGGGGTCTTAAAAAAACCGCCGTCTTTACTATTAAACGCGGTCATGGCACGGGTACCATTAATACCGATCAACCAGTCCGCCTCGGCGCGCGAGCGTGCGGCTGCCTCTAAGCCTTTCATACTCTCATCATCGCGCATATTATCAAAGGCATCGATAATGGCTTGCTTTGTCATGGATTGCAACCATAAGCGCTGCACCGGCTTGTCGCTTTTAGCAAACTGCATGATATAGCGGAAAATCAATTCACCTTCACGTCCCGCATCACAGGCGTTAATAATACGATCCACGTCCTTGCGTTTAATCAGTTTAAGCAACATCTTTAAGCGCGTCTCACTGCGCTTATCAATGGGCTTTAATTCGAAATGCTTTTTAGGAATGGCTGGTAGATTATTAAAAGACCACTTACCGCGCACCACATCGTCAGGATTAATTAAGGTTAAGAGATGACCTACACTGGAAGACAGCACGTAATCATCACTTTCAAAATAGTCGCCATGACGTGAAAAGCCGCCTAAAGCACGAGAAATATCCAGAGCGACAGAAGGTTTTTCCGCGATAATAAGTGTTTTTGACATAGAACTGATTTTAAACGACCTATATTTAATAGTAAAAATTGTAAATAGATAATTGAGTGCAGTTTTACATTTAATTAAGGCTTTGGCAAGTACTTTGCTATTAAATTAAAGTAAAAGCCTGCCGCTGCGATATAAAAAGTGGTGACACTAGGGTGTCAATCTGTTTTAGTCCAGCTCGATGCAAGTCGGCTTTAGCTGTTGCTAGATAGGTGGACAAATTTGTCCTACTTTAGTTCAAACGGAGGTTTTGAGCTCTGTACAATAAATTAGATTGTTGCGTTTGATGGGGTTGATAGTTCATGGTGAGTTTTTTTCGTCTTAGCTCAAAGCAGTTTTTAGCACTGCTGTGCATGAGTTTATCCTTAGTTTTATTAGCGAGCGGTGCTGTTACTTGGGTTGCGGTCAATTGGGAGAGTATCAGCCCGACGGTTAAACTTGTCACGGTACAAGCGGTTCTGCTGTTGATAGGGGCCGTGTTATTGTTGTTGCGCTTGCGCTTTGGGGCGGAGCAATTAGTTGCTGCGGCCGGTATGCAGTGGCTTTACCAGGGCTTGGCTTTTCTGGGGGCGGTAGTTTCCGGGGCGCTGATTGCCTTGGTGGGGCAGATTTATCAGACCGGTGCCGATACTTGGCAGACCTTTGGTTTGTGGTTTTTATTAATCCTACCTTGGTTGGCCTTTGCACCCGGCATTTTTATTGCTGCCTTGGCCGCCGTCGTGGCCAATACTGCCGCTTTTTTATTTTTATATCATAATCAGTTCGGCGTACCGTTTGAGCTTAGTGCCTATGTATTGGCTTTTTTAAATGCCGCGGTATTTGTCTATTTAGAGGAAAAGCGCAGTCAGCAGGAGCCGCTTTGGGCTGTCCTCAGTATGAGCTTATTGATCTGCGCTATTGTGATTTTTGCCATGGCTAGAGCCGCTGAGTTTGCCGGCGTGACCGGTTTATATTTATTGATAGCGGCGGTCTTACTTTTAATCTACAACAAGCTGAGATTTTCGCTGTTACGGCTAAATGTACTGGCCCTGGCGGTGGCGGCGTGTGCCTTTAGTGCTGTTGTGCTTGAACGAACCGTGTTTGACGATGTCTTCGATGCGGATATTGTCAGTGTTTTGTACATGCTCGTGGCGATTTGGATTATGGCTGCAGTGGCGGCAATTGCTTTATGGCAACAGAGAATTATCACTAAAAAGGGCGCTAGTCGGCGCCGAGCTTTAGGTGGTGATTTACCTCTTGCCTTTACGGTGTTTTTAGCCATCAGCAGCTTTTTAGTGGCTGCCTTTATTTATCTGATCCTGTTGTTCACGGGCTTGCCAGTTAAAATGACCATGTCGCCGCAGGCAGACATTGTGGCGTTACTCGCTTTAGGTGGCGCCTATGCCATGCTATATCGCATCAGCAACAAACGGCATCAACAATTTTTTGCCTTGGTGCTTTATCAGATTGCATGCTTCGTTGCCTTTGTCAATAATCACGAATTTTTTATACGGGATTCAGTTGCTCGCCCCTTGTTCGTACAGCTTCTGACGGTTGTGGGGCTAGTGATTAGCGTACTAATTTATCGTCGACGTACTGAGGCGGTGCTTCGTTTTATTAGTAGCTTGGGCTTTTTTGTCTTTTTTGGTGGGCTGCGTTTTCTTCCCTTTTTGTCTTTTGCGAATGAGCCCTACCTCTTAGTGATTTGTTTTATTGGGCTGATTTATTTTTCTTTTAAGTCCTCGTCCGAGTTGCGCTTGCCATTGATCACGGCCTTTGCCTTGTGGGGCATTATCGTCGTGTTAAGTAACTACTATTTTTATTTTATTTCGTATCAAGGTCAGGACCTGTTAATTGATTTCAAAAATATCCTCCTGGCATTTCTTTATCCTTTACGCTTGTATTGGTCCACTGAGGGCTTGCCAGGCGCACAGCTTGTCTTTGCCAGTCTACTGTATTGGTCGCTTGCCATGTTGGTGTCCTTGACGCCCTTATGGGCCTTATGGCAGTTATTAAAAAATGACAGTCCAAGGGCTAAAGCGATGACCGTATTGACCGGTCTGTTAGTGGCATGGTTATGGTTTGGGCGCTTGGATGTGGTGGCACCGCTCGCCTTTATTGTGCTGGCCTATTACAAAAGAAGTGTGGCGCTCTATTGCTTAGCGTTGGTACTTGCGCTTATCGCCTTAGCTGGCTTTTATTTTTCTTTGCTGATGCCCTTGGAGCATAAGGCTTATTTGTTGTTATTAAGTGGTGCCTTATTCTTATTGCCGACCGTTTTATCGGCTCGCTGGCTTAGCCTTGGTGATGAGGTAGGGGGTCGTGAACCTGAGGTCTTGGCAAGTAGCGCTGAGGCTACACCTGTTGAGGCTGCGCTGTTTACTCGTCGACGCTTTTATGGCTTATTAGCTGTGGCCATACTATGCCCCATAGCGCTCTGCCAATGGCAGGTGATGAATTATGAGGCGGTGACAGAGCGGGGACGCCATGTCTTACTCCGATTGGTGCCCTTGGACCCACGTTCGTTGATGCAAGGCGATTATATGCGTTTAAACTATGAGGTGACGGGAATCGTAGATGCAGCATTGAAGGCATTGCACAAAAATGAGTATCAAGCGACTGCCAACACGCAGCTATCTGAGCGCTTATTAGCACCATTACAAGAGATTAAAAGTGTGCGTATTTTAGCTGAGTTTGAGTTAATTGACGGTGTGGCTGAGCGTTTAATCGCCTTCTATGCACCGTCTGAACTCAAGGATTTGCCAAAAACAGAGGATAGGGTGTATTTACCCTTTATACGTAAACGGCCTTATCGCATCGATAGTGGTACTGAGCCGGCGTTTAGTACAGAGTACTTTTTCCATGAGTCTAGAGCGAGCGATTTTGCGGCGGCAAGATTTGCCGAAGTGGCTGCCAATAACGGTCGTGTGATGCTCAAAAACTTATTGGATATGGATCGGCGGGTGATCAGGCCGCGCCCTTAGTTTAAGCGTATAAACACGACGGCATCATCTTTGCGACGGCTTATGCTAGGCACAGATAAATTGCCATAAATAAAAGCCTCGCTAGCTGTTAATCAGTAGCGAGGCAGATAGGTTGAGAGAGGGGCGCAAAGCCAAGAAAGCTAAGATGGTAAATTAATGGCTTAATTTATCCTCATGTTGACGCACCAAGAACTCCTCTAGTAGTGCATGGTGCACCTCTAGCTCCTGACTCCACATCACCATCAGGGCGAGAATCTTAAACTCTGATAAATCAAGTGTGCTTTGGGGCGCATCTAAGGCACAGTTAAGAATCGCTTCACGCATGGAGGGTGTCAAGGCACCAGAACTCTCTAAGGAAGAGAGGAAATGGATGCCCTCAATGCCGAGTTTATACAACTCATAGGAGCCATAGACGCGTGTGGCCTTATCGCTAAAGGCAATCTGCGTTTCCTCTTTTAGGCTTTCGGTAATAACCGCTAAACGGTGCAACCAACTCATGGCATCATGAATATCTTCATGCTCAAAGCCGGCAGCAGCCAAGTCCCTGAACAAATCCTCTGGTTGAGGACAGGAAGCGGGCGTATAGTAGTTTTCATATACATAAACTAAGACGTCATACATGATAAACCTTCTCGTTGAAAAATAAGCATGAAGCGCTATCTAAGCGATGATTTTACAATGAAATCAGACGGTTAATACCTTATCCCTACGGATCTTAATGGAATAAGAAATATTCTAGGCGTTTTTCTGCGTTTGTCTTGGCAGAAGGGCTAAAAAACCACAATTTTGCGCAGTATTAAGGGCATAATAAACTATTCACAGGAATTCATACGATTATTTTTATTAAGGATTAGGGTTTTATGAGTTTAGCCGACACCAATTATTTAATGGACATTACCACCCGTCCAGATTTGATTTTTAAAAAGGGCGAGGGCTCTTGGTTAGAGGATCAACATGGCAAACGTTATTTAGATATGTTGCAGGGGTGGGCGGTAAACTGCTTAGGCCATAATCCACAGCCGATTATTGAGGCCTTAACTACCCAAAGTCATTTATTAATCAATCCCTCACCGGCTTTTTATAATCAGCCAATGATTGATTTAGCCAAACGCTTATGCAGCGCGTCTTGTTTTGATCAGGTGTTTTTTGCTAATAGCGGTGCCGAGGCCAATGAAGGCGCCATTAAATTGGCGCGTAAGTGGGGGCAAAAGCATCGTCAGGGCGCTTATAAAATCATCAGCTTTGAGCATGCCTTTCACGGCCGTACCTTGGCCACCATGTCCTTATCTGGTAAGGCTGGTTGGGATAAGCTCTTTGCGCCACAGGTGGATGGTTTCCCTAAGGCGAAGTATAACGATATTGATTCCGTTAAGGCCTTGATTGATGAGCAAACCGTTGCCGTGATGCTGGAGCCAGTGCAGGGTGAGGGTGGGGTGATTCCCGCAAGTCGCGAGTTTATGCAGCAATTGCGTCAGCTGACCGAGGAAAGCGGTATTTTACTGATTGTCGATGAGGTACAAACCGGGATGGGTCGATGTGGCAGTCTATTTGCCTATCAGCTAGCCGAGATAGAACCGGATATCATGACCTTGGGTAAAGGCATTGGGGGCGGGGTGCCGTTATCCGCCTTATTGGCCAAAGCCTCCGTTTCTGTGTTTGAGCATGGTGATCAGGGCGGTACATACAATGGTAATCCGTTGATGACCGCCGTGGGTGTGGCGGTCTTTGATACCTTGATGGCGGATGGCTTTATGGATGGTGTGCGTGAGCGTGCGCAGCAGTTGTCTGAAGGACTGCTTAAGCTTTCTGATAAGTGGGGCTTTAAGGGGGAGCGCGGTGAGGGCCTATTGCGAGCGTTGGTCTTGGATGGTGAGTACGCCCCTGCGATTGTTGAACAGGCCCGTAACCGTTCGCCTGAGGGCTTGTTGTTAAACGCACCACGGCCGAATCTATTGCGTTTTATGCCGGCCTTAAATATCAGTAAAGAGGATTTGGATTTCTGTTTAGTGTGCCTGGATGAGCTCATTGCTCAAGTACGTGGCGCCTAATGAGTGAGAAAAATCATAGCCTGACGATAGTCTAAGGCTGTTGTTTTTTGATCCACGATAGTTTTTTGTTATCGAGTTGAGTAATATTTAACATTGGCTTCATTGCGCTTTCGTTTGTACTATAAAGGAATAGGTTATTTAGCATGTGCATGACCTATTCCTTTGATTTTAAGACAAATTATGGAGCCAGTGATGACTAATCATTCTGATAAAAAGTTAGGCCAAGCAACGCATGTGAATGGTTCGCCGGCTAGTAGTGACCGCAATTCTTTAACGGTAGGTTCTAACGGTCCAATCGTCCTACACGATCATCATTTAGTTGATACATTAGCGCATTTTAATCGCGAAAAAACCGTTGAGCGTCAACCCCATGCCAAGGGGTCCGGTGCGTTTGGGGTATTTGAAACCACTCACGATGTGAGTGCCTATACCAAAGCAGCGCTGTTTCAACAAGGTGTTCAAACTGAGATGCTAGCGCGCTTTTCAACCGTTGCAGGTGAGCAGGGGAGTCCGGATACATGGCGAGATGTTCGAGGTTTTTCTTTAAAATTCTATACCACTGAGGGTAACTACGATTTAGTCGGTAATAACACGCCGGTTTTCTTTGTGCGTGACCCGATGAAATTTCCGCATTTTATTCGTAGCCAAAAGCGTTTGCCAGATTCAGGCTTACGAGACAATCATATGCAGTGGGATTTCTGGACTACACACCCAGAAACTGCTCACCAAGTGACTTACTTGATGGGGCCTCGTGGTTTACCTAAAAGCTGGCGTCATATGAATGGTTACGGTTCACATACCTATATGTGGGTTAATGCCAAAGGCGAACGCTTCTGGGTCAAGTATCACTTCCATAGCTGTCAGGGTGAGGAAAATTATTCTAATGCAGAAGCCACCGAGATGAGTGGTAAGGATGCGGATTCGCATCGTCGAGATTTATTTGAGGCGATTCAGCGTGGTGATTACCCGTCTTGGCTTTTGTCAGTACAAATCATGCCTTATGAGGAGGCAAGAAGTTATCGCTTCAACCCGTTTGATTTGACCAAAACCTGGTCACACAAAGACTACCCATTAATTCCAGTGGGTCGCATGACCTTGAATCGTAACCCTGAGAATTTCTTTGCACAAATTGAGCAAGCTGCTTTCTCACCATCGAATTTAGTCCCAGGCATTGGTTTATCACCCGATAAAATGCTGTTAGGTCGTGTCTTTGCTTATCCAGATGCACAACGTCGTCGAATTGGTACAAACTTTCATCAACTGCCGGTGAATCAACCGAAAGTGCCGACAAATACCTACCTGTTTGATGGCAATATGAGCTATCAACATAGTGGCAATCAGCCCACGTATTTAAGTGATACCGCAGGCCGTCCTTATGCCGATCATACGGGTCAGATTGAGGATGGTTGGGAGTCTGATGGTGATTTAGTACGTCAAGCCTACAGCTTATACCCCGAAGATGACGACTTTGGTCAAGCTGGTACCTTGCTGCGGGAAGTCTTTAATGATGAAGAACGTACTCAGTTTGTAGAAACAATAGTTGGTGCAATTCAAGGCGTACGTAGTCCGGTATTAGAGCGAGTTTTTGAATACTGGAAAAACGTCGATCAGGAAGTTGGTCAACGCATTGAAGAAGCTTATCAGAAATCGTCTAGTGCAGTTAAATAAGCGCTAAAAGCTCTGAGTGGTGTTGTTGCGCCATGTATAATTGAGATATAGAGCGATTATCGCTGTGCCATCAATGCATTCAAGTTAAGGAGGTGATATATGATCAATAGGATATTAGTAGCAATTGACGGTTCCAAGCACTCGCATGCTGCGTTACGTTGGGCCATCCAAATGTTGTCTGGTAATGACAAGGCGGAAATTGTGGTTGTGAACGCGCAGCCGAGTTTTAGGACAATTCACTCTAAACGCATGTTCTCTCAAAAAGATATTGAAGAATATCAGGAGCTACTATTTGAAGACTGCGTGAGCGAGTGTAAGAGCATCTTGGATGAGCATGCGATCCCGTATACCCTTGAGCTATTGGTTGGTGATCCGAAGCAATGTATTATTGATCGTATCCGTAGCAGTCAGGAGACGGACAGCCCGATTGAGATGGTGGTGATGGGTTCGCGTGGTCTGGGTCCGATTCGTGCGGCTTTGGGTGGTGTGAGCTATGGTGTGATTCAAGCAGGCATCTGCCCGGTCACTATTATCCCTCAATCAGAGTAGACTGCACCAGGTCTAACCTTATGTAAAAGCAGAGTGAATTCATCATCACTCTGCTTTTTACATAGCAGATTACTTACGAATCACCTTCGCACCCAAGGCAGACTCAAAGTGATTTAGCGCCCACTCATGACCCGCTTGGTTAAAGCTGGCGACGCAGCTTTCGGGTACGTGAATCGTGTAGCCTAGATTATAGGCGTCCACTGCCGTGTGGATAATGCATATATCGGTACAAACGCCGGCAAGATAAATATCCTTGATGTCACGCTCGCGTAGCTTTTGATCTAAGTTTGTGCCGGCAAAGGCGGAATAGCGGGTCTTATAGTAAAAATGCACATTGTCCCGCGTTTTTACCTGCTCGTAGTAATCCTGAATTGCACCATAGAGTTGTTGACCGGGGCTAGCGTGTAGATTGTGCGGTGGGAATAGCTTGGATTCCGGGTGATACTGATCGCCTTCAAAATGATCGTCCATGGCAATCACTAAGTAGTCGCCATTGTCTACAAATTCTTGACAGTAGCTTAAAATATCCTGCTCCAGCGCCTGACCGGGCTGGCCGGTGGTTAAGGCACCCTGGTCGGCGATAAAGTCATAGGAATAGTCAATTAGAATAAAGGCTTTTTTCATTGTACCTCCTTTTGTTGTAACTTGATTAAGGCTAAGGCTTGTTCACCCAGGGTCTGCGTGCTTTGTTGGCTAATCAGATGGTGCCAATGAATCTCACCCAGGTCGAGCTTGAGCTGCATCGTAACCACATCCACGGTTGCGTCAGAGGGGTCGTTGCTGCGCTTGGCAACGCGCTGTATTAGCTCTGGAGAGGGTGCTAGCAGCCAGATTCCGGTAAAGGGAGTCGTAGCCCGGATGGCGCAATCTTCAATGGCATTGCGTTCCGCCACTTTAGCAAATACGCCATCGGCGATCACACTATAACCGCTTGCTAGGGTAGCGCTGCTAAGCTCACGCTGCTTATGATATACCCGTGCTGAATGCGCTGCGGTGTAGCTCTCAGCAGGCAGCCTGGCTTCGGCTTTAATACCAAAGAGCTTTTTGCGTATACGATCAGTAGACAACACTCTGGCGCCTGGCGCCGTGCCAATAAAGGGAGCGATGGCGGCTGCCAGCGTGGATTTGCCGCTGCCGCTTAAACCACCGATAGCGATGAGCTGTGGGCGAGTACCTTGCAGTAAATTAAAGGCTAAATCTAAAAATTGCTCGGCTTGCTGACGATATTTGGCCGCCTCCGTGTCATTGCTTGTGTTGGCTGCTTGAATCGCTAGTACCATGGCGCGAATTGAGGCGCGCAGACTCATGAATAAGGGTAATAGCACCAACCCCTCCGTTTCGTCCTGTGCATCAAGATAGCGATTCATCAAGAAATTGGCTAAGTCATATTGCTGATAATGCCATAAATCCATTAATAAAAAGGCCACATCATAGAGTATATCGGTGGTGGCCATGGACTCATTAAATTCCAAGCAATCAAAGGGGGTGGGTTGATCCTGCCAGAGGCAGATATTATTCAAGTGCAAATCACCATGACAGCGACGTACCTTGCCGGTCGCTGCGCGTTGGTCGAGTAACTCAGCATGTCGCGCCGTATCCTGTAATAGTGCTTGATTGAGTTCGCTCATGCGTTGATGCCCCAAGCTCTGATTGACCAGTAACTCGGAGCGGCGATTCAGCTCAATGACCGCACGTAAACGTTGCGCCCCCTGGGGATCATTGGCGATCGCCGCCTGCTGATGAAAGGTAGCAAGCGTGTCGGCCAATTTATTCATCATGCCTTGATTAAGTTGCTGTTGCTCGGCTAGCTTACTTAAGAGCAAGCGTGAATCAAAGCGTCGCATCTTTAAGACTGCGTCCACTGCTTCAGTGCCATTATCCTCAAAGCTTAGCTGCCCCCCGCTGCTGCGGTAGATAGGCAGTACCTCAAGATATAAATCCGCTGCCGTGCGGCGATTCAGTCTAAGCTCATCCTGACAGGAAAGCAGTCGCTGTCGGCTTTGACTAAAATCCACAAAGGGCAGCGTTAAGGCCTTTTTCAACTTATAAGCATAGTGCTCATCGAGAAAAATCATGGAAATATGGGTCTCGATCACGGTGGGCGCCATCGCTTTTAAAAAGCGGATGGTTGCTTGCTGTTCATTCATCGTTAATATCGATCATCTTCAATGCCCTCGTGCGTTTCGTCACTGATGCGTGTCGCTTTAGAGCTATGGCGGATGGATGGGTAGCGCGAGGAGCCGATACGTACAATTAGGACTGCCACCGCCAGGAGTAGGATCGCAGCTGAGATATAAACCACGCCCATACTAGGATCGTTGTGGTGAGAAATATCTGAAATCATCATCCGAGTCAGCGCAGTAATGGCAACATAAATTAAAAAGCGCACCGGCATATGATTGGTTTTAAAGTAAATTCCCACCATCGCACCCAGCTCCAAGTAAATAAATAGGAGCAAAATATCATCCACCGTGATGTGCTTTTGCGCCAAAATCTCAAGGGCGGTGAGGGTGCCGGCATAGACCGTGATAGCACCAATCACAAATAGTGCTAAGTAGTGAAAGGCTTCAACCAGTAGGTTGCCGATTGATTCAACACGCGCATGCATTTGATCGCGTAACATCAGCGCTTTGCGACTAGTTTTGTCACCGGTTGCGGTTTTTTGATTGCTAGGAATGGGCTTCAATGATTGGCTCCTTGCCTATGGGTTTGAGTAGCGATTATCCATCGCTTTGAGTATATATCAGGCGCTTAGTCCATGGGGTGGCCTCGTGGGATATTGTTAGCGAAGCTCACCCCGAGTGCCTTTAAAGAGGATGGCGCAATAAACGTAAGCCATTTAGTACCACGAGCAAACTAGCGCCCATATCGGCAAACACCGCCATCCACATCGTGCCATAGCCGAGTAGCGTCAGGACTAAAAAGACTGCCTTAAGTCCCAAGGCAAAGCTAATATTTTGCAGCAAAATCCGGTGGGTGCTGCGAGAAAGACGAATTAAGGCGGGGATTTTACGCAAATCATCGTCCATCAGTGCCACATCTGCCGTTTCCAGTGCAGCATCCGAGCCAATGCTGCCCATCGCAATACCGATATCAGCCCGCGCCAAGGAGGGGGCGTCATTAATCCCGTCACCAACCATCGCCACCCGCTTGTGGGCAGATAACTCATGAATAATTTGTAGCTTATCTTCAGGTAGTAGATTGCCTTTTGCCTGATCAATCGCGACTTCCTTAGCAATATAATTAACCGCTAATTGGTTATCCCCACTCAACATCATGGTGTTGATACCCATCTGATGTAGTTCCTTAATTGCTTCGCGACTACTGGCTTTGACACTATCGGCCATCACAAAAAGCGCTAACACCTCGCTATCGTTACAAAGCAGGGTGGTGTTCTTACCTTGGGCTTCAAAAATGGCTAATTGCTGCTCTAGGGCCTCGCTACACACGCCCAGCTCATGGATTAAGCGATGACTGCCTAAATAATAGCTGTTACCCTCAATCAGAGCTTTTGTGCCGCGACCAGGCAGGGCTTCAAATGAGGTCACGTTTAGCTTGTCGTCTGCGCTACTTAAGGCGTTGGCAAGCGCTTGTGAAATGGGATGGTCAGAACGTGAGGCTATGGTGGCGGCGATGTGACGTATGGTTGTTTGTCGTTCTGCATCAAAAATCAGTGCTTCGTTAAGACTCGGTTTACCCTCAGTGATGGTGCCGGTTTTATCAAAGGTTAAATAATTCAGTAAGCGACTAGTTTCTAAGTAACTACCGCCTTTGATTAAAATACCGTGGCGTGCAGCAGTGGCCAGTGCGCTGACGATTGAAACCGGGGTTGATATCACCAGTGCGCATGGGCAAGCGATGACTAGCATGACTAAGGCTTTATAAATCCACGCCGACCATTGACCGTCAACAAGCAGCGGTGGCAGGAGCGCAATACCAAGTGCTAGTACTAAAATAGCCGGCGTATAAATAGCGGCAAAGCGATCGATAAAACGTTGGGTTGGTGCTTTGGCCTGTTGCGCCTCTTCAACGCGCTGAATAATGCGCGCTAAGGTACTGTTGTCGGCGGTGGCAGTGACCTGGTAGTCAAAGGCGCCGTTAAGGTTAATGGTGCCGGCATAGACTGGGTCGCCGATGCTTTTATCCACCGGCTGACTTTCACCGCTGATGGGTGCTTGATTTACGCTGGAAAAGCCGCTGATAATTTCACCGTCCAAGGGGATTTGTTGACCCGGGGCGATACGCACGGTGCTGCCGATAGGCACCTCATGGGCAGGTAGATGTTGCCAGCTGCCGTCCGCTTGTAGCACGAGGGCCTTGTCTGGTGCTAGCTCCATCAAATGGCTAATCGCACGTCGGGCACGGTCAAGCGAGCGCGCCTCAATCACTTCGGCTAGGCTAAATAAAACCATCACCATCGCCGCCTCTGGCCATTCGCCAATTAAGAGCGCGCCGGTGACGGCAATACTCATTAAGGCATTAATATTTAAATTGCCAGTGCGTAGTGCGGTCCAACCCTTTTTATAGGTGTGTAGGCCGCCAATGGCAATGGCACTGAGGGCAAATGCTGCGGTCAGCCATTGGGGCCAAGCGGCAAGATAACTGATCTCTGCAAGCAGGGCTATCAAGGCGGCGATCACTAAGGGCCACCAGGGACGATGGCTTATCACTACCTCGCTGCCACGGCTGCTCTCCGCAGTGAGTATCTCCGGCTCAAAGCCCAGACTGCGAATGCTTTCAAGAATACCGTCGAGTGTGCCAGCGCGATGGCTGACGGTCAGGATGCGTTGAATCAAATTAAAATTTAGTTGTAACACATCGGCTTTGTTTTCAAACAGGCGTCGAATCATTGCCTCTTCGGTGGGGCAATCCATTTGCTGAATGCGAATTTGCGTACGTTCGGCGTTTTTGATGGCGCCGGAAGTTGCTGTGGTCGCACTTGCTGAGGCCGTTGACGCTTCGGCATGTTGCTCATGACAAGCGCAACAGTTGTGGTGGCTTGATTGGTGATTTTGTTCCTTTAAACTATCCATGTTATCAATCCTTGTCCTTGACGAACTGATTAGGCTTATACTTATTAGATACCCTGTAGTAACTACAGGGTCAAGCACGAAGGGAGTAGGCATGAAAATCGGTGAGTTATCTAAATTAGCTAATTGCCCAGTAGAGACGATTCGTTATTATGAGCGAGAGGGCTTGTTACCCGAGGCGCCACGGAATTTGCATAATAATTACCGTGAATATCAGCAAAAGCATTTGGAGCGATTGATCTTTATCCGTCGCTGTCGCACCTTGGAAATGTCACAAGATGAAATACGTAAACTCTTGGTTGCTCGGGTAGAACCAAATGCAAGTTGCGCCTCGGTTAATGCCTTAATTGATAGGCATTTAGTTGATGTCAATCAGCGCATCAAGGAGTTAGCAGCCTTAGCCGAGGAGCTAGCGCATATACGTAGTCAATGCGGAGAAGCTAGGGCAGCTCGAGATTGTGGGATTTTGCATGAGTTGGAGCGGCTTGACTTTTGATGTGAGGGCGCAAGGTGCCATTAGTCGCATTAACATTTGCTTGCTAAAAAGGGCTTTTTAAAACCAGCACTCTCCTTAAAATGAAATCAAATCAGAGTAATTCATTGAGTAAGGAGTGTGTTATGCAAATGATTAAAAAAAGTATGGGTGCCTTAGTTGCCGCCACCCTGAGTATTGCCGCATTTAGTGCGAGTGCCGCCACCGATCAATGGCAACGCATAGAAGCACTGAAAATCAGTCCAGCGCAGGCACTAAGCATTGCGACTAGCGAGGCGCCGGGTCACGCCGTTGAGTTGGAATTGGATCTCGATAGAAAGAGTGCCTCTTATGAAATCGAGGTTCAGGGAAGTAGCGATAGACATAAAATCGAGGTAGATGCGGATAGTGGTGATGTGCTTAAGAACCGCATTGATAAGGACTATTTCAAGGATCAGCCTCGCTTAGAAGCAAATATTCCATTGCAGGACGCCATTACTATCGCTGAGGAAGCTACCCAAGCTCGGGTTAAGGAGATTGAGCTTAAGCGAGCTAAGGAGCAGAATGCCTACTATAAGGTTGAGACGCTTAATGCAACGACGAAGTTTAAGCTAAAAATAGATGCCACCGACGGTAAAATTATTGAGCGCAAAGAGGATTAATTAGTGCGCTTGCACAATTACTAAAAATAGAGGACAGGCTTTTAAAGCCTGTCTTTTCGTTTTAGCTACTGCTATAGTATATTGGTCGTCTTGCCGGGGCTGTTGCGCTCTGATTTTATTATGCTGTTGAGAGGTTCTGATGAAGTTTACGATGCGTTTTAATCCTAAAATCTATGAGTTAAGGCGTGGCTATTCGGCAGAGCAATTGTTGCAGGATTTGGGCGCAGGCTTGACGGTGAGCGTGGTTGCGTTACCCCTATCGATGGCCTTTGCTATTGCCTCGGGTCTAAAGCCAGAGGCGGGACTGTTTACAGCGATTATCGGGGGCTTGCTGATTTCTTTATTTAGCGGTTCACGGGTGCAGATTGGCGGTCCGGCCGGTGCCTTTATTGTGATTGTCTACGGCATTGTGCATCAATATGGGGTTGAGGGGCTGCTGTTAGCGACCTTGATGTCCGGTGTTTTTCTGTGGTTGATGGGCTTTTTGCGTTTAGGCGGCTTGGTGGAATTTATTCCCGTGGCGGTCATTATTGGCTTTACCAATGGCATTGCCGTATTGATTGGCGTGTCTCAAATCAAAGACTTTCTGGGTCTGCCGCTAGAGGATGTGCCGGCTGACTTCTTCCCCTTGATGCAAAGTTTGTGGCAGGCCTTGCCGCAAATGAATGTTCAAGCCTTTATCGTGGCCTTGCTGTGTTTGGCCATCGTGTTTTTGTGGCAGCGTGTGTTGGTGCTTAGTGGCAGGTTCTTGCGCAATAAAGATAGTCAACACCCTGTGCCCAAACTCATGCGTTTTTTAGCGCATATCCCGGGCTCTATTGTGGCTTTAATTGTCGGTGTGTTGTTAGTGCAACTGGGGG
This sequence comes from Oligella sp. HMSC09E12, assembly GCF_001808505.1. Classification (NCBI taxonomy): domain Bacteria; kingdom Pseudomonadati; phylum Pseudomonadota; class Betaproteobacteria; order Burkholderiales; family Alcaligenaceae; genus Oligella; species Oligella sp. HMSC09E12. Next base: position 7,573 of record NZ_KV793533.1, on the reverse strand, counting down.
ATTTGCAGGTAGAGACCATCGGCAGCCGTTTTGGTGGTATACCGCAGAGCTTACCTGCGTTTACGACCCCCGCCTTTAGCCTGGCGCTGATGAGTGACTTAATGATGCCGGCGATTACCTTAGCCGTGCTGGGGGCGATAGAGTCTTTATTATGTGCACGTGTGGCTGACAATATGATTAAGGATAAGCACGATCCGAATCAGGAGCTGCTAGCTCAGGGTTTTGCGAATATGGTGGTGCCATTTTTTGGCGGTATGCCAGCCACTGGCACCATTGCCCGTACCGTGACCAATGTAAAAAACGGCGGTAGAACGCCGATTGCGGGTATGATTCATGCGCTCGCCTTATTGGTTGTGGTGCTGGTGGCGGCACCCTTAGCGCAATATATTCCCTTGGCTACTTTAGCGGCTATTTTGATGTCGGTGGCGTGGAATATGGGGGCGTGGCGTGAATTTGCACGTATCCCGTCGCATACTTTAGCCTATGCGGCCACCTTACTCTCGGTCTTTTTCTTGACGGTGATGGTGAGTCTCACCGTGGCGGTGCAGGTAGGTATTGCTTTAGCGTGTTTTACCTTTATTTATCGCGTCTCTATGTTGACGGTGGCGGAAAAGCAGAACTTGGCTCAAACACCGGAAGAAGAGGGCGTGAGTTATTATCGCTTGCTTGGCTCGGTATTTTTCGGCTCGGTCAATCTTACTCAAAAGCTGTTAAACCCCATGGCTAAAAAAGCCTTGGTGTTGGATTTTTCCGGGATTATTTACGTGGATTCCTCCGGTGTAGTGGCCTTAAAAGAAATGCTACAAGCGTATCAAGCCCAGGGGGTGCCAATTTTTATCTATGGGTTGCGACCACAGGCTAAAAGCATTCTCTGGCGTAGCGAATGGCTGCGTGACTTAGGTGAAGGATATATGCATGATAGCCTTGAAGAAACGCGTCAGGCCGTGCTCGCCTATTTACATCAACAAGCAGCAGTCGAAGCGGCTGCCAAGGGTTAAGCTCAATGATATTGCAATGGTTTGATACCTTGCTTGCCAGTTGGTCGGTTTATCAGGTGTTGGCGTTGGGGTTGGTGCCAACCGTGCTGGTATTCTTTTGCATGTATTTGCTGCTTTTAAAAGCCCGCTCTGATCGTCGCTTAGCCGAATGGCGTTTATTTGATCGGGAGCAAGAAAATCAGCGCCTGAAAGCGGAGCTGAGAGCGTTGGAAGCAGAGCTTAAGATGCTTGATGATGAAAAAGATCAGCTGGATAAGCAAGTCATTGCACTGTCTACGCAGCTTAATTTTGAGCAGCAATATAAAGAGTTGCAGGAAGAGCAGAATAAGCAGCAATTGCAGGAATTAGCGCGTCGTTTTGAGCTACTCTCGAATCGCTTACTGGATGAAAAAGGGCGTGCCTTATTGGAGCGCAATCAGGGTTCTTTAGAGCAGGTATTAAGGCCTTTTAGGGAGCGCTTGGATTTATTTCAACAGCGCATAAATGATTTGCATGGGCAGTCTTTGCAGGGGCACAGTGCCATTTCCGAACAAATTAAGCAGTTAATGAATGCTGGTTTGCGTATCGGAGCGGAAGCGGAAGCGCTGACACGTGCCCTTAAAGGGGATAAAAAGGCGCTCGGTAACTGGGGTGAGTTGCAATTGGAGTCGGCGTTGCAGCAGGCTGGCTTAGAAAAAGATAGGCACTATAAAACCCAAGTCGCTTTTAGACAAGAGAGTGGACAGCGTTTGCTGCCGGATGTGGTGGTATACCTACCCGATGATAAAGAGCTTGTGATTGATAGTAAAGTCTCACTGGTCGATTATCAAGCGGCAATTACCGCTGACGATGAGGAGCGTGCAAATTACTATTTACAGCGGCATGTGAAAGCGGTACGCCAGCATATTGATGATCTGAGCGCTAAGGACTATAGCCAATTGCCAGGGCTTAATAGCCCAGGTTTTGTGATGCTCTTTATGCCAATTGAAGCCGCCTTTATTGAGGCGCTAAAGGCAGATGAGGCCTTGTATCACTATGCCTTTAATAAAAATATTATCCTAAGCTCACCGACCACCTTATTGCCTTTATTAAAAACGGTGGCCTATTTGTGGTTGCGTAGTGATAGTCATCAACAAGCTCTGGCCTTAGGTGATGAGGCAATGGCGATATACAATCAGGCAGCGCTGGTGGCACAGCATATGAGTAAATTAGGACAGAGCTTAAATAGCTCTACTCGCTTATTCAATCAAATGGCTCGTTCCTTTGCTGGTCAGCAGGGCATTACCACCAAGTTAGCGCGTTTTAATCGCTTGAGTACCAAAGCCGCTAAGGAGATGCCTGAGGTGAGCGAGGTTAGTTTACAGAGCGAGCTACCTGCGGCATGGGATAGTGAGAGAGAGTAAAAACAACAAAAACAGTATAAACCCTTGGAATGCATAGACTTTCATGGTATAGTAGTGGGCTAGCTACTAAAAATGCGCTTTATGCTGCGCAGAGTTGTGAAATACTTGCGGTATAAAGTTCAAGGCTAGTGCAAATAGATTGCGAGTTCTCTAAGTTTTCACTTAGCCGGTTTACCGCCAAGCATGATGAGCGATGGTCTCGTTGCCCATGGTGAGTATGCTTATATCAAGCGGTCCGGTGCGAATGCTTAAAAGCAAGATATTTACCCCTCATAATAAATGTTAGCCCCCACCAATCGTAGTGGGGAATGGAGTAATTAAAATGTCAAATTCGACAACAACGCCTGCCGCTCATCGGTTAGGCCTAGTCGGTCGTAAGGTTGGCATGATGCGTTTGTTCACCGAAGACGGTGATTCAATCCCAGTTACTGTACTGGACGTATCAGGCAACCGCGTGACTCAAGTGAAGTCCGTTGAGACGGATGGCTATGCTGCTGTTCAGGTTGCGTTCGGTCAGCGCCGTGCCGGCCGTGTGACTAAGCCACTAGCAGGTCACTACGCCAAAGCCGGCACAGAAGCCGGTACCATTCTCAAAGAGTTCCGTTTAGATCCAGCCGTTGCTGCTGAGTTTGAGGCGGGTGCTGAGATTCTTGTTGATAGCTTATTTGAAGTGGGCCAAAAGGTGGATGTACAGGGTACAACCATTGGTAAGGGCTTTGCTGGTGTGATTAAGCGTCATAACTTTAGCGCTCAGCGTGCTTCTCACGGTAACTCAATCTCCCACCGTGCCCCTGGTTCTACCGGTATGGCCCAAGACCCGGGTCGTGTTTTCCCTGGTAAGCGTATGGCTGGTCACATGGGTGATGTCACTCGCACAGTACAAAACTTGGACGTGGTCCGTGTTGATGTAGAGCGTGGTCTGATTATGGTTAAGGGTTCTGTGCCTGGCCATAAAAATGGCAACGTGATCGTGCGTCCTGCAATTAAAATGACTGTTAAAGGAGCCAAATAATGGAACTTAAGCTCCTAAATGCACAAGGCGCTGCTGACGGTGCTGTGAGCGCACCCGAGACAATTTTCGGTCGTGATTTCAACGAAGCATTAGTACACCAAGTCGTCGTAGCTTACCAAGCTAACGCTCGTAGCGGTAACCGTGCTCAAAAGGATCGTTCAGAGGTTAAATATAGTACTCGCAAGCCATGGCGTCAAAAGGGTACCGGTCGTGCGCGTGCCGGTGCTGCTGGTTCACCATTGTGGCGTGGGGGTGGTCGCACTTTCCCTAACAAGCCTGATGAGAACTTCAGCCAAAAGGTTAACAAGAAGATGTACCGTGCCGGTATTCGTTCTATCTTGTCACAATTGGCGCGTGAAGAGCGTATCGCAGTCGTTGAATCATTCACCTTTGATGCACCTAAAACCAAAATGGCCGCTAGCAAATTAAAAGCAATGGGCGTGCTAGATTCGGTGTTAGTGATCACGGATGATTTAGACGAAAATACTTATTTAGCTACTCGCAATTTACCAGGTGTTGCTGTTGTTGAAACCAGCTACGCCGATCCACTTTCTTTAATTCATTACAAGAACGTGTTGATCACAAAAGGTGCAATTGCCCAACTTGAGGAGATCTTAGGATGAAAGCAGAACGTTTAATGCAAGTCATTCTGGCTCCGGTGATTACTGAGAAAGCAACGTTTATTGCTGAACGTTCTGCGGATCAGCCTCAGATTGCTCTGCGTGTTGCTCCTGACGCAACTAAGCCGGAGATTAAAGCAGCAGTTGAGCTTTTATTTGAAGTTGAAGTTGACTCTGTATCAGTTTTAAACCGTAAAGGTAAAGTAAAGCGTGCCGGTCGTTTTATGGGTCGCCGTAAAAATGTCCGCATCGCATATGTATCACTCAAAAAAGGTCAGGAACTTGACTTTTCGGAGGTGAACTAAGATGGCATTAGTAACTATTAAACCTACATCACCAGCCCGCCGCGGTATGGTTAAAGTGGTTAACCCGGATCTACACAAGGGTGCACCTTATGCTCCTTTATTAGAGTCGCAAAAACGCGGTTCCGGTCGTAACCACCACGGTCGTATCACTACCCGTCATCGTGGGGGCGGTCATAAATCGCATTACCGTATTATCGACTTCCGTCGCAATAAAGACGGTGTGCCTGCGAGAGTAGAGCGTCTTGAGTACGATCCTAACCGTACGGCGCATATTGCTCTAGTGGTTTATGCTGACGGTGAGCGTCGCTATATTCTTGCGCCTAAGAAATTAGAAGTGGGTGCACAGATTGAATCAGGCATTGAAGTGCCTATCCGTGTTGGTAATGCGATGCCAATCCGCAATATTCCAATCGGTTCACACATTCACAATATTGAGATGTTGCCCGGCAAAGGCGGTCAAATCGCTCGTTCAGCCGGTGCTTCTGCTGTGTTGATGGCACGTGAGGGTACCTACGCGCAGATTCGTCTACGCTCCGGTGAAGTACGTCGTGTGCATATTGATTGCCGCGCCACTATCGGTGAAGTCGGCAACAGTGAGCATAGCCTTCAGAACTACGGTAAAGCCGGTGCCATGCGTTGGCGCGGTATTCGTCCTACCGTTCGCGGTGTGGCAATGAACCCGATCGATCACCCACATGGTGGTGGTGAAGGTAGAACCGGTGAAGGTCGTGAGCCAGTAAGCCCATGGGGTACGCCAACTAAGGGTTACCGAACTCGTCGTAATAAGCGTACTGACAGCATGATCGTCTCACGTCGTAAGCGTAAATAAGGGGCAATAAACTATGTCACGTTCAATTAAAAAAGGCCCTTACGTAGAAGCCTCTTTGATGAAAAAGGTTGAGGCAGCTACTGAAGGCAAGGATAAGAAGCCGATCAAAACTTGGTCTCGTCGTTCAACAATCCTACCGGACTTTATCGGTTTAACGATTGCTGTACATAACGGTCGTCAACACGTACCTGTTTATATCAACGAGAACATGGTTGGTCACAAACTTGGTGAATTCGCGCAGACTCGTACCTACAAAGGTCATGCAGCGGATAAGAAGTCTAAGAGGTAAGTGATGGAAACAACAGCTATTGTTCGTAACGCACATATCTCAGCGCAAAAGACTCGTCTTGTAGCGGACTTAATCCGTGGTAAATCAGTTGAGCAAGCGTTGAATATTTTGACGTTCACACCGAAAAAAGCCGCCGGCATCATCAAAAAAGCTCTAGAGTCAGCAATCGCTAACGCTGAGCACAATGACGGTGCTGATATTGATGAGTTAATCGTAAAAACTATTTACGTTGATAAGGCTCAATCAATGAAGCGTTTTAGAGCACGTGCCAAAGGCCGTGGTAACCGTATTGAGAAGCAGACTTGCCACATCGTGGTAAAAGTCGGCGTTTAAGGAGTCACAATGGGTCAGAAAGTACACCCAACCGGGTTCCGTCTCGCTGTATCTCGTAACTGGAATTCACGTTGGTATGCTGACGATAAGAATTTCGGTAGTTTATTACACGAAGACGTTAAAGTACGTGAATACTTGAAGCGTAAACTTAAAAATGCTTCAGTAGGTCGTGTTGTGATTGAGCGCCCTGCTAAAACTGCGCGTATCACGATTCATACAGCACGTCCCGGTGTTGTAATCGGTAAAGGCGGTGATGATATCGCTCAATTAAATGCCGACTTACAGCGCTTAATGAGCGTACCTGTTCACGTAGGTATTGAAGAAATTCGTAAGCCCGAAATCGATGCACAACTAATCGCTGACTCTATCGCTCAGCAATTAGAAAAGCGTATTATGTTCCGTCGCGCGATGAAGCGTGCAATCTCTAATGCGATGCGTGCCGGTGCCAAGGGTATCCGTATTGCTTCTTCAGGTCGTTTAAATGGTATTGAGATTGCTCGTACCGAATGGTATCGCGAAGGTCGAGTGCCTTTACATACCCTACGCGCTATCATCGATTACGCAACGTCTGAAGCTGAAACTACCTACGGTATTATCGGTATCAAAGTATGGGTTTATCGTGGTGATTTATTGCCTAACGGCGAATTGCCACCTGAGTTAGCAACACCTGCTGAAGACGATCGTCGTGCTCGTCGTCGCCCTCGTGGTGACCGTCCTGAGTCACGCCGTCGCCGTCGCCGTCCTGCGGCCGCCCAGCAGAATCAGCAAGCTGACACAGCAGCTGAGGCTAAAGGAGAGTAATTATGTTATCACCAGCTCGCAGAAAGTATCGTAAAGAGCAAAAAGGCCGTAACACTGGCTTAGCCACTCGTGGTACACAGGTAAACTTCGGTGATTTCGGTTTAAAAGCGACCGGTCGTGGTCGTTTAACTGCCCGTCAAATTGAGGCGGCTCGTCGTGCGATGACGCGTCACATTAAACGTGGTGGTCGCGTATGGATCCGTATCTTCCCGGACAAACCGATTTCACAGAAACCTGCTGAAGTTCGTATGGGTAGCGGTAAAGGTAACCCTGAGTACTGGGTTGCTGAAATCCAGCCGGGTAAGGTTCTCTATGAAATGGATGGTGTAAGCGAAGAATTGGCTCGTGAGGCATTCCGCTTAGCTGCCGCTAAGTTGCCAATCTCTACCACCTTCGTCACACGTCAAATTGTATAAGAGGTATTTATGAAAGCATCTGAATTACGTGAAAAGGACGTGACCGAGCTTCATAAAGAGCTCGAGTCCTTACTAAAGGCACAATTTAACTTGCGTATGCAACACGCTACTCAGCAATTAGCTGACAGCAGCCAGTTGTCAAAAGTACGTCGCGATATTGCACGTGTACGCACTATCTTAACCGAAAAGGCAGGTAACTAATATGAGCGAAACTCAAACTACAGAGAAGCGCCAACGTACCTTAATTGGTAAAGTGGTGAGCAACAAAATGGATAAAACCATTGTTGTGCGTGTTGATCGCCGTGTTAAGCACCCACTTTACGGTAAATTCGTTAACCGCTCTAAGAACTACAAGGCACACGACGAAGAGAACCAGTACAACGAAGGCGATACCGTTGAAATTGCAGAGGGCCGTCCTATCTCTAAAGATAAATCATGGACCGCAGTTAGATTAGTCGAAGCTGCTCGCGTAATTTAATTACGTAGTTAGTTAACGCTAATTTAATGCTGTTATTTCACAGCCAAAAACCCAAACTGTCTTATGATGGTTTGGGTTTTTTATGTTTGCCCAGCGAGGTTGGCAAACCC
>NZ_KV793532.1:0-3283 GCF_001808505.1 Oligella sp. HMSC09E12 | reverse complement strand
GGGATGAGGTGCAAACCTCACCCTACTCGATTTTTATGTAACCCTTTTACTTTAAAATGATCGTATCGTGATATACACGCTGCAGAATTGTTTAAATTACTGATTAGGTGGTAAAGAGCATAGTGCTTGTTTTGCCTGTTTATAAAAGGATAGGATGTGTTAAAAGGGAAAAAAGGTTTAGTTCTTGGTATTAGCAATGACAATAGTATTGCTTGGGCATGTGCCAGAGCCATGCATGAAGCAGGTGCAACATTGGGAGGCACTTGGCTCAACGATAAGGCAAGACCTTATGTAGAGCCTTTGTTGCAGTCGGTCAATGCTGAGATTCAGTTGCCTCTCGAAGTGAGTAATGAATCACAGCTGGAAGCGTTGTTTGAGGAAGTTACCCAGCGTTGGGGCAAGCTTGACTTCTTACTACATTCAATTGCGTTTGCACCTAAAGCAGATCTTCACGGACGGGTCGTTGATAGCTCATTAGAGGGTTTTTTGCAGGCGATGGATATTTCTTGTCATTCTTTCATACGAATGGCACGCTTGGCTGAGCCTTTGATGAAAGACGGTGGTAGCTTGATGACGATGAGTTACTTGGGTGGGCAGGAGGTTGTCCCTAATTACAGTATTATGGGGCCCGTCAAAGCAGCCTTAGAGGCTACAGTACGCTATCTTGCTTATGAGTTGGGTGAACAGGGTATCCGAGTCAATGCGATTTCTCCCGGAACGATTATGACTCGCGCTGCGTCAGGGATTGCCAGTTTTGATGCACTTGTTGAGGAAAATGCACAGCGTGCGCCGATGGGGGCCGTGAATATTGATGATGTTGGACCGTTAAGTGTGTTTTTAGCGAGTGATGGTGCACGAGCAATCACTGGTGGCAATATTTATGTAGATGGTGGATTTAATATCCTTAACTAAAAGTTACTAGCATAAGATAAAAGTCCGGCCTGCTTTTTTTAGCAGGGCCGGCTTTAAGATGAGTAATTACTTGTCCTGGAGCGTCTGTTGCTTTACGGAGTCTTCGTGTAAGGCCTCCTTTGCTATATCTTGAAGAATAGATGATTTTGCGAGATAATGAAACGAATCGCAAATTTAACAGTAAGTGGAATAATAGTATGGATAATTATTTTGCAATGTCTGAGTTGATACAGCAACCAAATAATAACAAAGCAAGTTTTCACCTCAAAAGAGTCGCTCTAATCACACCCGCTACATTGTTCGGTGCATTCGCACTTTTATCTTCAGCTACTGCAGAAACGCAAAGCGATGCGCTTAAGGGCGTGGCTATTGCTGTGTGCCCAGAGACGGAAGAGGCCAAGGCAAGCTCAACTTACAGTATTGCGATTGGCTGCGGTGCAGCGGCGGTTTCAGAGCGTACTATTGCTTTTGGTGCTGGATCTAGGGCGTCAGGCTTGCGTTCCACAGCAATAGGTAATCAAGCGCATGCAATTGGTGCTGATACAATTGCTTTCGGCAGTACGGCAAAGACCAATAGTGATAATGCCATAGCCATGGGTGTGAGCGCTGTCGTTGGTGCAAAATCGGAGGATTCAATTGCGATTGGACATATGGCCGAGGTCTCAACGGCAAAGAATTTGAATGTTATGAAGGCTAAGGTGGCTAATAACTCAATTGCGATTGGTAATTCTGCCAATGTCTCAGGCCCCAATAGCATTGCATTGGGTAATCATGCCTATGTCCAATCAGAAAATCGGAATGTACATCCCGAAGGTGCTATTGCGATTGGTTCAAACGCCTTAGCTACTTTTGATCAAGCGATTGCAATTGGTGAGAATACACGCTCACAAAGTATCTATGGGGTTACTATCGGAGCCGATGCTCATTCAAGGGGTTCAGATGTTGTTGCCATAGGTCACATGTCCTCCGTTTCAGACTTTAACTCTACTGCTGTCGGTGCATGGGCTGGTGCTGAGGGAAGGGGTGTTGCTATAGGCACAGCTGCTAAAGCTCAACAAGGTGGAGTGAGTATCGGGGGCGGTGTTCATCCAGAGCAGAAAAGTATAGTGAGTGCTTTACCGAGAGATGCTTGGACAAAAGCTGGTAGAGAAGCTATAGCAATTGGTTCAGCTTCACATGCTGACGCTTATGCTAGCATCTCTATTGGTTATCTCGCATTGGCAACGGGGCGTCGAGGCACTGCATTAGGCTATGAAAGCAGTGCCGTAGGGGAAGAGTCTATAGCACTTGGTCACAGGGCGAAAACAACGGGTTACGCCTCTGTTGCTCTAGGTCATGGAGCCGAAAGTCAAGGTCTTCGCACGGTTTCTATAGGTAACAATTCAATCATTAACGGTACTGATACGGTGTCGCTTGGTCATAAAAATGAGGTGTATGCGCGTAATTCGATGGTGCTCGGTTTTAATAATAAAATTGAGGAGCCAAATTCTACCTATAACGCTATTAAAAATACCTTTATTTTAGGAAGTGACGTTACCCACGTTCAACATAATAGTGTGATTCTAGGTCATGGTTCTCAAGCGGAACGAAGCGGAGAGGTTCGGACATCTTCACGCTCACTATTGCCGTCGAAACCCGGATCATATTATGATGGTTTAAAATTTGATGGCTGGAGTGGTTATGATGGCGAGCCTTCATCTTCTAAGGCGAGAGATGCTGGCGTTATTAGTGTTGGTGCAAAAGGCAAAGAGCGCCAAATCATTCACGTAGCACCTGGGGATGTATCTGCAACAAGTACGGACGCTATTAATGGTAGTCAACTTTTTTCGACCAATAGGGTTTTTACCAATGTTGCGGACACTACTCGTGGTTTATTGGGCGGTAATGCTGCAATTAGTCAAGATGGTAGCATCACTGCTTCAAACATTGGGAAAACAGGCAAAGATACAGTTCATGATGCCATTGAGAGTTTGCAGTGGAAAGTTAGTACAAATAATAATGAGGGCTCAGCAGTAGCCGTTAACCTTAGAAACGCACGTGTTGATTTCAAAAATAGTGACACAAATATACGAATTTCTCAAAGCGGTACTAATCTGACCTTTAATTTAGCCCACACTTTAAACGTAGGCCCTAAACCGATCAAAATTGATGGCACTCAGGGGGAAATTACAGGTTTAAGCAATACAACATGGAATCCTAACGCTACTTATACATCTCGTCGGGCTGCTACAGAGGAGCAGTTAAGTTTAGTGTATAAGGAATTGAAAGATAAGAATAATAATGTACCTGGTCCAGGTGCTCCTACTAGCGGTAGTCTGAGCTTTAAAGGTGATGATAGTGAGGAAGTCAAGCGTCAGCTTGGTGAGACCTT
>NZ_KV793531.1:0-986 GCF_001808505.1 Oligella sp. HMSC09E12 | reverse complement strand
CCGGCTAAGTCTCTAGCTCTTCTGAAATTAGAGCTTAGCTGCGATGTGGTTAGTCCAAAAACAGGGTTACTTTCTTTGTCTAGCTGCTCTAAGATTTCCATCGCTCTAGATGATAACGGAACACGTCTCTCGCCCGCATGAGTCTTTGATTTTTTAATATCGAGCACCCTACCCTCAATATCTTCCCATTCCAGCAAACAAATCTCTTGCGAACGCAAAGCAGTCTCTAATGCAAACAAAAGAGCGCAAGCAACTCTTTGCCCGACCGTTGAAACTTTAGACTCAGGCACATACCCAAGAGCAACCAACATCGCATCTATTTCTTTGTCAGTGATTAATCTATCTCTTGGCGGCGTTTGTTGCGGCCACTTAACGCTGGATACAGGGTTTTCTGTTATCCAGCCCCATTCCTTATGCGCCGTACGGAAAACAGATGATAGCCACGTCATATCACGGTGCACAGTGTTTGGCTTAACTTGCTTACCAGTTGCTGGATTTAATGACTTTAAACGACGGTCACGCCAATCTGCTATATCGATTGATTTGATATCAGACATTCTTTTAGCGCATAACTCTGGATTGCTTCTAATAAAATACTTAATGCGATTGATTTCGCTTTGTTCAGCTTTTTTCTTTGGCGAAACCTTTTCCATGTAGTCGTTAAGTGCATCAAGCAATGTTTTGTTTTCTGCTACTGGTGTAGATAGCTCAACTGTTTTCGTTACGATCCATTCCTGGCACTCTCGTTTTGTCGGGAAAGATGACGTGTATCGTTTGCCGTTGTGCCTAAACTCAACTCTATATCTTTTGCCTATTTTATAAATACTTGCCATTTTTTGTGTGGGATTAGCTGTGTGATTTGTGTGGGATTTATCTTTAATTTGCTTTGTTTATAACAAAAACAAATTAAAACCACAAGCTGAAACCCTTAATTATTGGGCTTATTTAGAATATAGGCAAAACAGATTAAAATAGATGGTGCTCAC
>NZ_KV793530.1:0-5681 GCF_001808505.1 Oligella sp. HMSC09E12 | reverse complement strand
CCGGTATTTAACTGCTTTTATGCAAAAGTCTCAAATTAGTGAGCACCACTAGTAGTAAAAGATTAGACTTAGATTAAATTTAGACGGCAAACGGAGAGTAAATTATTTAAAGAAGAGTTTTTACAACTACTGTTTTAATAGCAGAAGCTTCAACTACAACAATCAAAGCAAATTCTTAAACTTGTTCCACGTGAAACATCAACTCTTTAAAATCAATTTATAGCGGTAATTATCTATGGTAAAATACATCAACATAAATTCTAAAATGCAGATGGATAGATTACTCGCCTTATACTGCGTTACGTGGTTTCACCATAAAAATAAAGGCGCATCTTAATTAATTGATTCAATAAAATATTATCTCCGTCTCAGCGCTATAAATTTTTTATACCCTTAAAATATCATGGACTTTCCAAATAAATTTGATGTAATTGTTGTTGGTGGGGGTCATGCCGGTACGGAAGCGGCCTTAGCTGCTGCTCGTATGGGATTTAAAACCTTGTTGTTAACACACAATATCGAAACACTCGGTCAGATGTCTTGTAATCCCTCGATTGGTGGGATTGGTAAGGGGCATTTGATTAAAGAAATTGATGCGCTCGGCGGCGCAATGGCACAAGCTATTGATAAGGCGGGTATTCAATTTAGAATTCTTAATAGCTCTAAAGGCCCTGCAGTCAGAGCGACGCGCGCCCAAGCAGATAGAGTCCTATATAGAAATGCGATTCGCTATATCTTAGAAAACCAAGAAAACCTTTACTTATTCCAGCAAGGCGTCGATGATTTATTGATTGAAGGCGACCGTGTGATAGGTGCAGTGACTCAAATCGGTTTAAAGTTTTACGCACCGGTTGTTATATTGACAGCAGGAACATTTCTTAACGGTAAGATTCACGTTGGTCTTGATAATTATTCAGGTGGTAGAGCTGGAGATCCGCCATCGGTCAGTCTTGCTCATCGTTTAAAGGAGTTAAACTTAGCTCAGGGACGGTTAAAAACGGGTACGCCACCTAGGTTAGATGCGCGTACTATTGATTTTACGCACTTGGTTGATCAACCAGGTGATACCGATCCTATACCCGTTTTCTCCTATCTGGGACGTACAGAACCACCCCCGCCACAAATTTCGTGTTGGATTACGCAGACGAATGAACGTACCCACGACATTATCCGTAGTGGCTTTGACCGTTCACCGATGTTTACCGGTAAGATTGATGGGGTCGGTCCGCGTTATTGTCCATCGGTTGAGGATAAGATTAACCGTTTTGCCGATAAAAACTCACATCAAATCTTTCTAGAACCCGAGGGATTACATACCCATGAGATTTATCCAAACGGTATTTCAACGAGTTTGCCATTTGATATTCAATTTAAGTTAGTGCGTAGTATCCGTGGTCTAGAAAATGCACATATTTTGCGACCAGGCTATGCCATTGAATATGATTATTATGATCCATGTGAATTAAAAGCTAGCTTGGAAAGTAAACACATTAAGGGTCTATTCTTTGCCGGACAAATAAATGGTACTACTGGTTATGAAGAGGCAGCTGCTCAGGGTTTATTAGCGGGTATTAATGCTTGTTTACTTTTACAAGGTAAGGATAGTTGGACGCCGCGCCGTGATGAAGCCTATTTAGGTGTGTTGGTCGATGATTTAATTACCCGTGGCGTGACAGAACCATACCGTATGTTTACCTCACGCGCTGAATACCGACTAAGTTTACGTGAAGATAATGCCGATTTTAGATTAACAGAAATTGGTTATCGTTTAGGTGTGGTACCTCAGGCACGTTGGGAAGCCTTTGCTGCTAAACGTGATAATGTTCAAGCTGAAATCAAGCGTTTACATTCTATTCGGGTGCACGGAGAGACCTTTGATAAAAACGAAGCGGCTGCCGTCTTAGGTACTGCACCTGAAAAAGCTTATGTTTTAGCTGAACTACTTAAGCGTCCGAATGTTAGTTATAAGGCCTTAATGAGTTTAAAAAGCAAAGAGGGTGATAGCTTTAGCACGGATAAAACCTTAAGCCATGATGAAATTGATCAAGTGGAAATTCAGATTAAATATGCTGGCTATATCGATAGACAGCAAGAAGAAGTGAAGCGTCAACAGCAATTTGAAAATATGAAAATTCCAGCTGATTTTGATTATGATGCGATTAGTAACCTATCGATTGAAGCGCGTTCATTTTTGAATAAGCATCGACCCGAGACCATAGGTCAAGCGTCTCGTATTTCCGGTATTACGCCTGCTGCTATTTCACTGTTGTTAATCCACTTAAAGCGGGCACAGCAGTCGTTAAAGGCCTAATCTAACGCTAAAGCTATGCTAGCTTATAAATAAATGTTTCACGTGAAACAATGCGAATTAACACCAGATAGGTAAGGTTCATATGACAGACTTTAGTATCCGTCTAGAACGAGCTGCAGAACAAATGGGTTTAAGGCTTGATGATAAACAAAGGCAGGATATTTTGCTCTACCTTGAGCTTATACAAAAGTGGAATAAAACGTATAATATCACTGCGATAAAAGATGCTGAACAAATTTTGATTCAGCATCTATTTGATAGTCTTGCTGTAATACCGTCCTTAGTTGAACGCTACGATCCACAATTACCATTGACTGTATTGGATGTGGGTTCAGGCGGAGGCTTGCCTGGTGTGGTTATTGCGATATGTTGTCCTCAGTGGCAGGTGACATGTGTGGATGCGGTTGAAAAAAAGACTGCATTTATTACCATGGTCGCTGGACGCCTGGGTTTGAAGAATCTGCGTTCAAAGCACGGTAGAATTGAAGACTATCGTTCACATGAAGCAGATTTAGTGATATCTAGAGCTTTCGCATCTTTACGCGATTTTGCTAATTGGTCTGGTCATACCTTAAAAGTTGGTGGTCTACTGGCGGCGATGAAGGGGCATTATCTAGCCGATGAGGTTGCTGATTTAGAATGTAATACAGATTGGCAACTAAGTAGTTGGCAAAAACTGCAGGTGGTGGATCTGGATGCTGAGCGTTGTTTACTATGGATAAGTAAAAAGGATTAGGGTGGTTAAATTGCCTAAAATATATTGTGTAGCAAATCAAAAGGGTGGCGTGGGTAAGACGACCACCGCAATTAATCTTGCCGCTGGTCTTGCCTCGAATAAGAAAAAGGTTCTTTTAATTGACCTCGATCCTCAGGGTAATGCGACCATGGGTTCTGGTGTCGATAAAAATGATTTAGAATCAAATGTTTATCACGTATTAATAGCTCAAGCAGGCATTAATGATGCCGTTGTTAGCTCTGAAACAGGTGCTTATGATGTACTAGCCAGTAATCGCGAGTTATCTGGTGCTGACATTGATTTGATGGAATTAGAAGACCGTGAGTATCGCTTGAAAAATGCGATTGCTGAATTAACTAAGCAATATGATTTTATCTTAATTGATTGCCCACCCACCTTATCCTTATTGACGATTAATGCATTAGCAGCTGCCGATGGCGTGATTATTCCAATGCAGTGCGAATATTTCGCCTTAGAGGGCTTATCGGATTTAGTTAATACGGTTAAGCGTGTACATCAAAATATTAATCCTAATTTGGAAATCACCGGTTTATTACGTGTGATGTATGATGCACGTATGACTTTGCAGCAGCAAGTCTCCGAGCAATTGGAAGAGTATTTTGGCGATAAAGTATTTAAAACACTTATTCCGCGCAATGTTCGTTTAGCTGAAGCGCCAAGTTATGGGATGCCTGGCATTCAATACGATAAATCATCGCGTGGCGCAAAAGCTTATATGCAATTTGCTAAAGAGCTTTTAAAAATTACTAAGAAAAAATAATTAAAGTAATTAGTTTAAGTTTAAATTAAAGTATCGAGAAATGGTTAATAAATCAGTAAGTAAAAAAACAGCGTCTAAAACTACCGTCACTAAAAAAACAAGTGCAAAAAAAGCAACAATTAAAGCCACTGCCGCAAAAAAACAAGCTAAGGGTTTAGGTCGTGGATTAAGTGCTTTGTTAGGTGATGATATCGGCATGGCTCAGGTTCTTAGAGGAGAGGCGACCGTTGATAGCGGCACGAAGGCCACAACTGAAGTGGCTACACCTCAAAGCGAAGGCGAAGCGTCCAGCACAAATACATTGCAATTAAAGCAATTGCGTGCAGGTAAGTATCAGCCACGCAGCAAGATGGAACAGGAAAAGTTGCAGGAATTGGCTGACTCGATAGCGCGTGAAGGGATTATGCAGCCCTTACTGGTACGTCCTTTAGCGGGAACTAAGGACGCTTTTGAAATTATTGCCGGGGAAAGACGATTTAGAGCAGCAAAAATCGCTGGTTTAAATGAAGTGCCGGTCCTCATTCGCGATGTAAGTGATGAGCAAGCCGCGATTATGGCGCTTATCGAAAATATGCAGCGTGAGGACTTAAATCCTTTAGAAGAGGCCAAAGGTATACGACGCTTAATTGATGAGTTTAATTTTACGCATGAACAAGCAGCAGAAAGTATTGGACGTTCGCGTTCATATACCTCTAATTTGCTAAGATTACTTAATTTAGCTGAACCCGTTCAGGAGCAGTTAATCGAAGGCTTAATTGATATGGGCCATGCTAGAGCCTTATTAGCACTTAACTCAGCAGAACAAATTCTATTAGCTCATCAAGTGGTCGCAAAGCAGTTATCAGTGCGTGAAACAGAGCGTTTAGTGAAGCAATTTTTAAATCAAGATAAGCAACAGAAAAAGCCTGTCAGCAAGGAAAGAAGTCGTGACGTGCTGCGTTTAGAAGAAGCCTTGTCGGACTATTTAGGTACAACAGTAACAATCAAGGTAAATGCAAAACAAAAAGGGCAGTTACTGATCGATTTTCATGATTGGGAGCAGCTAAATAATCTACTAGAAAAGCAAGGCCTAGCGGATGTGATTGAAAATTGAAAGCAACGCTCAGGGCAGAGCTTTAGCTCGCCTTTTGAGTTTTTTATCAAATATATGGATATGTTGTCTAAAAGCTTGGCTAAATAGCAACAAAAACACAACATTTTTAATTATCAGCATGATAGTATTTGACAAATACCAAATAACTTATTATCATAATTAATTCTTTGCGGTGGAGTGTCCGAGTGGCTAAAGGAGGCAGACTGTAAATCTGTTGGCTAACGCCTACGTTGGTTCGAATCCAACCTCCACCACCAAAGAGTGTTGCTTAGAGCCTAATAGTTATAGATGTAGGGTCGTTAGTTAGGTATCCCATTGCGGGTGTAGCACAATGGTAGTGCAACAGCCTTCCAAGCTGACGGCGTGGGTTCGATTCCCATCACCCGCTCCAACTGTCTTTATATCTGTTCTCGCTAGGACTAGCAAGCATCAATTTTCACCCCAGATAATTAGAGTAAATAATCTGTAACAGGCAAATGATTTACTCTAGCTATTTGTAGCTAATAAGAATTGTTGTTTTGAATATTGTGTAGGAATTACACCGGCAATTATTATTGATTTAATAGCTGGCTACTCAATGCACAAAGCATCAAGTTTCCTAGTGCCCAAGTGGCTCAGTGGTAGAGCACTCCCTTGGTAAGGGAGAGGTCGCGAGTTCAATTCTCGCCTTGGGCACCACTACATTAATTATCACACTAACTGTCAGGAATCTTTCAGGAGTAGGTCATGGCAAAAGGTAAGTTTGAACGTACCAAACCCC
>NZ_KV793529.1:0-4279 GCF_001808505.1 Oligella sp. HMSC09E12 | reverse complement strand
TATTTAACTGCTTTTATGCAAAAGTCTCAATTTGTTGAGATCGTTACCTTGAAGCAAAATAGCGCCATTGCTGGGCTCGACTAAGCGATTAACACAACGGATAAGGGTTGATTTCCCTGCGCCTGAAGGTCCAATCAGGCCAATTACTTCACCTGATTGGACTTCAAGGTTGATCCCCTTAAGCACTGGTTCATTAGTGTTGTAGCGCTTTTCAAGGTCAACAAGTTTAAGCATTAATATACCTTTAAATTATTTGCAGTCATAGCTGACGTTCATGGCGGCATCAATGTCACGCACAACTTTCCAGTGTTCTTTAAAGGAAATAGGCATGAATTTTTCCTGTGGTGGGTTCACATGGTTAAATTCCTTAGCTAAGCCTGTACCTTCCCAATTAAAGTTGAAGAAGGCAGCTTTTACTTTTTCAGCTAACTCTGGCTTTAAGTTATACACATAGCCATAGCCTGTGGTTGGGAATGACTGCGATTTATAGATAGATACGAGCTGATCAGCTTTTACAACATCACGCTCAAGCATACGAGATAAGACGGAGTTGGCAATGGCAGCAGCAGGGTAGTCTTTATTGGCAACACCTAAGATAGAGTTATCGTGCTTACCGCTAAATACGGGTTCAAAGTCTTTGCCGGCCTCCATCTTAAACTCTTGTTTTAATAGCGCTGAGGGCGCTTTATAACCAGAGTTGGAAGTTTCTGAGGTAAAGGCTAGTTTTTTGCCACGAATATCTTCTACTTTTTCAATGCTGCTACCGGGGTAGGTTAGGATTTCCATTTCATAGCCATAACGGTCGTCGTTAGAAGCCATCATGGCAAACGGTACAAAACCAGCGCAGTTAACAGCTAATGGGTTAGAGCCAGTGTTAAAGCCAGCGACGTGTAAACGACCAGCGCGCATCGCCTCTAATTGGGCTGCATTACTTTGTACTGGGAAGAATTGAACTTTTTTACCGGTTTCGGCAGCTAAGTGATCAATAAACTCTTTCCACACTTCAGCGTAAACAGCCGGATCCTCAACGGGTGTATAAGAAAATACTAAGGTCGCTGGGTCAATCCAATCTTTAGGATCGGTTGGCGCATCTGCCACTAAATCACCGTCCGCATCGGTAAAACGTGAATCGAGGGCGTGGCTGCTAAAGGGTAAAACAGCAAGTAAGGTGGCTAGTGCCAGGTTTTTGAAGTTGAACATTCCGTGTCCTTTTCAGTTGGTTGTAAGTAAAGTGTCGATTAATGACACGATGTTAGCAATGTATTATTTCAGTTTCATGAATGGAAACAGAGGAGTCGGGAAGAGCTCAGTGTCTTGATTCGAAACAGCAAGTTAAGGTTTTCGAATTTCAGCCGGCGTGCAGTGAAAATATTGTTTGAAAGCCTGAGTGAAATTAGAGACGTGCTTGTAACCGCATTCGTATGAGATTTCACTGATGCTGAGTGTGTTTTGCCTTTTATATGGTTTAGGAGTTTGGCTGCGCTATTTACGTGAGGCGAAGACTTCGAGATTGATATGATGGGAGATTAATTCAAAACGGCGTGCATTCACTCACGCCGTTGATTGCTTTATAAGGAATTAATGATCATGCAGCGTCTCTATGGTAGTGGCGCAAAGCATGCTCTTTACGACGTCCCTCGCTAAAGGCTGAGATTCGTTTCAGGTAACCGATGACGCGGGAACCGTAATCAATGTCCGTCGAGCCGCAATGGCTGCAAGTCTGTAAGGTACGCTTATCAATGTGATGGCAGCTATTACAAATAGTGATTTTGACGTTAATGCAAAAGTAATTGCAACCTGTGCGAGCAGCGATATCAAAGAGTGATTTATAACCCTGTTGGCTGAGTGCTTCATCTAGGTTTAAATGTAGTGCTGAGCCACCATCTAGGTAATCGACTAACTCGCTACCATGCAGTAAAAATTTATCTAGCGCATTAAGCCGTTCATCCTCGACCGGATAAAAATAGGAGTTATAGCATTCGCGAGAAACTTTATAGCCGTCTTCGCTATCCCATTTGGCATTTTTAACACCTAAGTTTTCTGCTGGGACAAACTCCGTATTAAAGCGGACACCATAATGTGCCGATGCTTTTTTATTGGCTTCAAAAATAGTTTTTAAGCGGCTTTGTACAAAGTCAATATACTCGGGGTTATAGCTGGCTTTAATGCCTTGAGATTCTGCTGCCTCAACCATACCATTAATGCCAATCGTGAGGAATTGTTTGTCCATACTGATAAAACCGGCATCATAAACTGAGAGCATACCGGCTTTTAAATAGTCTTCCATTAATTTGCGGTAGGCGTATTGATAACGGTGGATTTTATCTATTTCAGTGGCAAGCTCACGTCCATCTTGCTCTAGTCTATTCATATTGAGTGTGATGACGTTGATTGATCCGGTCGCAACACCACCTGCACCTAAGGTATAGGAAAAGGCGTGGTCTTCGATTTCGTTGCGTAAGCGGCAGCAAGAGGCTAATGAATCTGCGTTGTCGGAGAGGTAAATAAAAAAGGGATTACCTTCTGACAGCTCCTTTGCCAAGTGTTCGGCAAAGCTTTGATCTTTGCATTGACCGTTTTCTGTTAGCATGGCCGCTGTTACGACGGGAAAGGTCAGAATAGATTTTGTGCGCTCTTGATTAAACCACGTTAGGAAAAAGTCCTGCAAGCGCGAGACACTTTCCCAAACCGGTTTGCTGAAATCTGGAAACACAAAGTTGCCGAACATGGCATCAAAGTAATATTTATCATAAATAGAGATATTCCAAAAAACACTTTGATAACCTCGTGCGGCAGCTGGTTGGTTGATACTATAAACAACATGCTGTAAGTGATTGGCTATTTCGTTGGGGTGTGTATCTAAGTAATTATCGCCATAATCTTGTCGAGCAAAATAGTCAAAATAGCTTAGAAACTCAACTGTGGCTACGGCACCGGCAAACTGTGCACTGATTGCGAAGACTAGATTGACAAATGAGCCACAAAAAGAATCTAAATGCTTTGGTGCTTTTGATTCACCGCCCAGTTTAGTTAAACCATCATGTAAAAATGGATAAAGCGTTACGGATACACAATAGGGCTTTAAGCTGGTTTCATCGTGCACATAAATTTCATGCGCTTCAATTTGGCGAATATATTCATCAGCCCATTCTTGGCCAAAAATCTCGTTGATTTTTGCACTCACCTGTGCACGATTAATTTGAATAAGAAAGTCTTTAAGTAGCTCACTTTCCATGGTAGCAATATTTTTATGGGTGACATTAGCATTGGCATCCATGGTTGAGCCGTCGGCCGCATTATGAGCGGCCATATAGTTCCGCATAAAATCGAGTTTAGCGCTGATTTGAGTAGGGCTGAGGCGTATCATTTTTAATATCCTTCCAATAAGTAGATGAGTGGGTAACTGACTATTTGTGAAATAAGTGATTTAGGAGCGTGCCGTTTTTTAAATCGATAAAGCGTTGGTTAGTGCTTGATTGATCTAGGCCGCCAAGTTCCGGAATCCATGGCCCAGTTTTTAAATAATCTAATAGCGGCAGTAATTGCGCGGGTACTTGCTCTTTTTCTAAACCAGTATATAAACAAGTTTTTAAATTAGCTTGGCGGGACAAGGCTAAATAGACTGTTAATTCATCAGGGAGCCATTCGCCGCCCATAAATAAAACACAAGAGATTAAGTTACGATATTGCTGCAAGCGTCGACTGAAATGTTCAATGCTTAATATCTCACCTGAGTTCGCTTTCCAAGTGTCAGCGCTATGACACCCTTTGCAACGTAGTGGGCAGCCTGTAAATTGATAGGCGAGTGATACTTCACCAGGCACCTCAATCCACACAACCTCCTCATGTTTGTATCTTAAATTTCTCATATCACTATATATTGTGGTTGTTTATAAAAAAATAACTATATGTAGTGTTTTAGTGATTATTACTAGGTGTATCGATAAAAACAAGCAAGGAAACTTTGGCTTGTTGACTCAGATCAAGATAAAATAAAAAGCCAGAATTAGACGAGATGATAAAAGTCTCAAAAGTACTTGTTTTAATTGAGAAAAAGGCTATACTAAAAGTGATTCATGCATGATGTGTGTGTTTTTACACAACAATAATTCAGCCACAAAAGCTAATACGCTTGACAGCATAAAATATATAGCTCATAATTCATATCTTTCCCAGTTGAGGGGGCTAGGGATAACCCTAGCGAAGCAAAGTATCAATCAGATGCGATGGCTTCAAAACAACACGCTAAAATTTATTTTCAAATATTTTTAAAAATGTG
>NZ_KV793528.1:0-920 GCF_001808505.1 Oligella sp. HMSC09E12 | reverse complement strand
GAAATCGGCGCAGACCTTGGCGAAGATGGTGAGCAGCCGGTTGATAGCATCTCCATCGAACACGCTGCGGCGATACTTCGCTACAAAGACCACATGGACATGTATCTTAAAAACGCAGTGTCGTCCATGCCTAATATCGTTGTCGTCGCTCATAGGCCATATTATAATATCCGCATGCAACGCCTCCAAGCCTTCAAATACGAACTGCGACCAGACGGCCAGCAAGAGCGGCAAATACGCCGTTTCGCTGGCTCCTGCCGGTTCGTTTTCAACAAGGCGCTGGCGTTGCAGAAGGAGCGCTACGAGCGTGGGGAGAAGAAACTGGGCTATGCGGGCCTGTGCAAGCTGCTCACCGAGTGGCGCAACAGCACAGAAACGGCATGGCTGGCGGATGCGCCCGTTCACCCGTTGCAACAGACGCTCAAGGATTTGGAGCGTGCTTACAGTAATTTTTTCGCCAGACGGGCCGACTTCCCTCGTTTCAAGAAGAAAGGCCAGTCAGACAGTTTCCGTTACCCCGACCCGAAACAGATCAAGCTCGACCAAGCGAACAGCCGCGTGTTCCTGCCGAAGCTGGGTTGGCTGCGCTACCGCAACAGTCGCAAGGTGCTGGGCACAGTCAGAAATGTCACCGTGAGCCAGTCTTGCGGCAAGTGGTTCGTGTCGATTCAGACCGAGCGCGAAGTTGAGCAGCCCGTGCCGCAGGCTACCACGGCAGTGGGTATCGACATGGGCGTGACCCGCTTCGCCACACTCTCGGACGGCACGTTCTACGCGCCGCTCAACAGCTTCAAGCGGCATGAAACGGCCCTGCGCAAAGCGCAGCAAGCCATGAGCCGCAAAACCAAATTCAGCAACAACTGGAAGAAGGCGAAAGCCCGAGTCCAGCGCATTCACTCCCGTATCGGCAACGCCCGCCG
>NZ_KV793527.1:0-11526 GCF_001808505.1 Oligella sp. HMSC09E12 | reverse complement strand
TCCCCGCCCTGAACGGCGGGGCTTGTCGCGCACCAGGTCAAGAACTCATCGATATTCTTGATCACATATTAGATAATTCAGAATACCCACGATATTATGTTGATAAATAGATATCTCCTCCCCTTGAAGCAAGCGCTTAGGGTCACTAGGCGCTAATTTATTGATAATGGCCGGAACAACCTCAATACCATTTACCCACACCCGCCTTATCAACGCTATTAAAACGTCCCCAGCAAAGGATGTCACCCTCCTCATACCAGGGACTTTGCAAAGCAACAAACAGCGATTAATTAAATAACTTATTTGGTAACCACAATGCAATCTCTGGGAAAAAGAACACAATAATTAGACCAAGTGTTTGCAATAAAATAAATGGAATGGCCGCTTTGTAAATATCGTATATGGTGATATGTTTTGGTGCCACTGAGCGCATATAAAATAAGTTATAACCAAAAGGTGGCGTCAGATAGGCAGTCTGCATACTCAAGACAAATAAAATCGCAAACCAAATCGTATCAAAGCCTAGCTCACTGACAATCGGCACAAAAATAGGCACGGTGATAAAGGCAATGGCAAAATCATCTAAAAACATCCCTAGCACAAAGAAGCTAAGCAGCATCATCGCGATAATCATTTTAGGTGAAATATTGCTATCGTGAATAAAATCACTTACCAACATACCAGCACCTAAGCCAATATAAACGCGACTAAAGAAAACCGCCGCAATCGCAATCCAAATTAACATACCGGTTAATTTAGTCGTGCTCATCAAGACATCGATCAGTACGTTTCGATTAAGACGACCACGCACAGCCGCCACCACCAAGGCGCCACCAGCGCCAATTGCCGAGGCTTCTGAGGGTGAAGTCACACCAAAAATAATACAGCCTAAAACGGTAAGCACCAACAGCACAGGCAATAGCATATGGCGCAAGGCCTTAAACTTATCACCCATTGATACCCGCTCATCACGAGGGACTGCTGGACCCATTTGTGGATTCAACCACGAGCGAATCAAGATATACGCAATATAGATGCCGGCTAGTAAAAGTCCTGGCACAATGCCAGCAACAAATAGCTTACCAACGGAATCACGGGATAAGAAAGCGTAGACAATCATTAACAGACTAGGCGGAATTAAAAAGCCTAAGGCGCCACCTGCCATGATGGTTCCCATCACTATCTTCTTCTCATAACCGCGCTTAAGCATCGCTGGTAAAGCAATTAGGCCTAAACTGACCGTAGCTGCGCCAGAAACACCAGCCATTGCCGCAATAATGGCACAAATAAAGACTGTCCCCACACCTAAGCCGCCAGGTATAAAGCCCATCAATTTGTACATCATATCGAACAAATCATCGGTAATACCTGAACGCTCTAAAATCAACCCCATCAAAATAAATAACGGCAAAGAGATAAGGATGAAATTATCCATGGTTGAGTAAGCCGCAGCTAGCAACAATTCCAAACCACCGGTGCCGAACATCAGATACGCACTCAACATGCCTGAAACCATTAGCGCCCAGGCCAATGGCGCACCAATGACCATCATCAACAGCATGGATGAAAACATGATGACCGTGACGGCCAGCGGACTCGGATCAAGCAAAAAATCAAACATCATCATCCCCACTCACAGACACTGAATGACGTGGATCAGTAAAGGAAATATTCAAAAATAAAAGCACAGCTCGCACTAACTCGGCTAAGCTCTGCAGCATCAATAACAACACAGCAATTGGAATTACCGATTTAATGTAGTAGAGCGGAGGCTGCCAGATGCTACGCGCAGACACCTCCCTCGCCTCCCACGACTTGAGTGCAAAATCAATGGAGTGCACTAGGAAAACAGCTAAAATAAATAGCCCAATTGAATACACTAGAATGTCACAAAAACGCTGTAATCTAGCAGGCAGTAATAAATACACCACATCACTGCGCACATGCCCTAAATGCTTTAAGGTATAACTACCAGACAAGATAGCAAAAGCACCAAAAATCATGGTTGATAATTCATGACTCCAAATGGTCGGCGCATTAAAAAAATAACGCGACACCACCTCATAGATTAAGGTCAGAATTAGCACCAAAGCAAACCATGCAATCACACGTCCAACCCACTCAGAAAGGCCGTCTTGCAAGCGTAGATACTTTTCAATCATCAGAAAGACCAACTTATCTTAAGAATTAACAGAGACAACAAAGGGGTTGATATTGCTAATACCCACCCCTTGCTAACAACTAACGACCTTGTGCTTTTTTATTTTCCATCAAAATGTCGATGAGTTTGGCGTTACGCTCAGACTTAGCGGCTTCCTCTTGCCAGATTTTTTCAGCTGCCGTAGCTAATTTACGGGTATCCTCATCATTAATCGTCGCAAAATTAAATAGCTTCGCCTCTTCCATAAGCTTTTTATTACCACTATCTAACCACGCATGAATATCTTCGGCGTATTGGTTAACGGCCTCTTTGACAAGCGTTTTTTGTTCATCATTCATCTTATCCCAGACTTTTTTATTGATGATGATGGTTTCAATCCAGCCAGGGTTCAGTAAATTGAGTGAGGTATAGTTTTTAGCCACTTCGTTAAGCTTTAGCTGCTCATACTCAAGTGGACCGCCGTATAAAACACCATCGATCACGCCGGTGGATAAACCCACATACAATTCCTCAGCGGGTAAAAAGACAGTAGGTACATCAAACTCTTTTAGTAATCGAGCCATTTGACCAGTCGAACGGATCTTCATTTTCTTAAGATCCTCTAGGGATTTGACCGGTTCTTTGGTTAGCAATTCATAATCACTACCATAACCACGGCCAATCAGAACGACTCCTTTCTCTTCATAGGCTTCAGCAATAATCGGATCTAATTTTTTAAACACCTCGCGCGCTTCTTCTACGCTAGTCCAGGCGCCAGGTAGCCCCGCTTCAATATTGCCAACGTCGACTTGGCCTGGCCAATAACTACCAACCCCATAGGCAATATCAATGGTGCCGCGGCCTACTGCTTCTACAAACTGGTCACTGGACACCAATTCACCGCCACGGAAGTATTGCATACGAATTTTGTTATCACTTTTTTCTCGAAGTGTATCCTGCATGCGCTTAGCGGCTGTATCCATTTCCGAACCAAAGAAAGTGTGAAAACGCAAACGCAAATTGTCTGCATGGGCAGCGGTAGCTACTAAAGAAAATGCCGTCGCCGCTAGTACCGTTTTAAAGAAACGACTTAATTTCATCTTTGTCTCCTTAACTAGTTAGGATGTTTATAAGTTAACAATTTGTAGTTTTTATTAATGAAATTTATTTTATGAATAAGTGGCACTACTGAACAGTGCCACTTTGCCTATATTTTATAGAGCCAATTTAAATACATCTAATATATTCAATAGCTTAGCAATCATAAAAGCTCTTATTTAGGGATTATCCCTGTATCTGCTCAGCAATCTCCTTGATTCAGCTCAAATAAAAAACCCGTCAGATAGAAAAACATCTACATGACGGGCTTAGGATTAACGCTAATCGCTTACTTTAAATACAAACACCTGCTTAGGATTAAATGCCACCCATTAGCATGTATTTCGTTTCTAAGTAATCATCCAAACCGTATTTAGCGCCTTCGCGACCAAGGCCTGATTGCTTAATGCCACCAAAAGGCGCCGCTTCATTAGAAAGAATACCTGTGTTGATGGCTACCATGCCATATTCCAAAGCCTCTGCAACGCGCCACACGCGACCTAAGTCACGGCTATAAAAATACGCCGCTAAACCGTATTCGGTGTCATTCGCCATTTGCACCACATCCTCTTCGGTTTTGAAGCGGAATAATGGGGCTAAAGGACCAAAGGTTTCCTCCTTAGCAACTTTCATCGACGAGGTCACTTCGGTTAACACAGTAGGCTCAAAGAATAAACCACCTAAATCATGCTGCTTACCGCCAGCGGCAACCTTAGCGCCCTTGCTGACAGCATCGTCAATATGCTCTTGCACCTTAGACACAGCAGCTTTGTCAATCAATGGTCCCTGCGTTACATTGGCCTCAGTACCAGCACCTACCTTAATTTTGTTGACGGCAGCAACAAATTTTTCGACAAAGGCATCATAAATATCATCCTGAACATAAATGCGGTTTGCACAAACACATGTTTGTCCCGCATTGCGGTATTTAGAAATCAACGCCCCCTCAACCGCCGCATCTAAATCAGCGTCATCAAATACGATAAATGGTGCGTTACCGCCCAGTTCTAATGAGACCTTCTTGATCTGATCGGAGCACTGTGACATCAATAAACGACCAATTTCAGTGGAGCCCGTAAAGCTAAATTTACGCACAATGGGGTTGGCCGTCATTTCTTTACCGATTTCTGATGCTGAACCAGTCACCACCGACACGAGACCTGCTGGCACGCCAGCTTCCTCTGCTAATACGCACAATGCGAAGGCCGAGTAAGGGGTTTGGGCGGCCGGTTTTATCACCATCGAACACCCTGCACCTAGGGCGGCACCGACCTTGCGAGTAATCATTGAGGACGGGAAGTTCCAAGGCGTGATGGCGGCGCACACTCCCACCGGCTCTTTGGTCACGACAATACGGCGATCCGACGCTGGACCCGGGATAATATCCCCATAAGCGCGCTTACCCTCTTCCGCATACCACTCAAGATAGGCGGCACCATAAGCAATCTCACCCTTTGCTTCGGCTAATGGCTTACCCTGCTCAAGCGTCATGATACGTGCCAAATCATCCTGATGCTGCATCACCAGATCAAACCATTTGCGTAATACAAGCGCACGCTCTTTAGCACTTTTAGCACGCCATTGCTTTTGCGCTCGCTCGGCCGCTTCAATGGCGCGGCGGGTTTCAGCCTGGCCCATCTTAGGCACGGTACCTAACACCTCTCCCGTGGCTGGGTTAGTCACTTCCAGTGTCTCACCACTGTCTGCATCCACCCACTGCCCATCAATATAAGCCTGTTGTTTAAATAAATCCTTACGTGATAAGTCCTGCATACACTCCTCCTAAAAAATAATGCGCATATTTCCTTGTCATTGTTGCCAAGCAAAGCAGCAATTGCAAATGGCACCCTAATAAAGCGACTTTAAGGCATATTATCTAAGCCATTTATCTTTTGCAATGCTTTTACAGCGAATTTATGAATTTCGAATCGCCTAAGTCCTTAATTCACTGCGGATAATTCTCGCTAATTGTGCGAATCTCGGTTTAATCAGCTCATCGGCAACGTTGGCATAACCCAACAACACACCCGCCCTAGACGGCTCACCCAGATAATACCTACTCAACGGTCTGACCATAATACCTGCCGCTTTTGCCGCTCGCGCAATGGCCACATCATCCGTACCCGCTGGTAGATGTATCACCAAATGCAATCCGGCTTCAACATTTGAGGAAACCCAATCCGGCCCTAACTGCTCATTAATAGCCTCACGCAATAATACGGAACGTTTGGCATAGCGTAAACGCGACCTTCTCACATGTGCAGCATAATGCCCCTCAACCATAAAATCCGCTAATACAGCTTGTTCAAGCAAGCGGCCATCGCGATATTTTTCCGACAAACCAATGGCAAAATAATCCACTAAATTTTCTGGCAATACCATATAACCTAAGCGCATACCGGGGAATAGGGTTTTAGAAAAGGTACCCAAATAAATCACTTTTTGATAGGAGTCTAAACCTTGTAATGAAGCAATAGGTAAACCGGCAAAACGGAATTCACTATCGTAATCATCCTCGATAATCCATGCATCATGCGCATTGGCATAGTCTAACAACATGCGACGTCGGGCTAAGCTCATCACATGTCCGAGTGGATATTGATGTGATGGCGTCACAAAAATAAGTTTAGGGGGTTGCGCTATCTGCTCAGGCGTGGGTGCTAAACCCTCTTCGTCAATGGCGATGGGGACAATATTAGCGCCTGCCATTTTCAGCACGGTGGCGGCCCCCCAGTAACCTGGATTTTCCATCCAAACGGTCATACCCGGGTCAATCAGCAAATGGGCAATTAAACTAATGGCATTGTGCAAGCCAGAAATCATCAATACCTGCTCAGCCGTGCCATTAACCGAACGGGCCAAGCGCAAGCGCTCGATTAAGGCTTGACGTAGTGGCAAATAACCTGCCCCATGCGCATAACTAAGCATCGCTGGTGTTGCTTGTTGCCAATGCTTACGCAATAAACGTAGCCAAATATCCTTGGGAAACAAAGAAATATCTGGCACACCTGAAACAAATGGCTGCCATTGCTCGGCTGAAGCCTGGGCTGAACTCACCAGCTCAAAACCACGCTTGGATAAATAGGGTTGATGCTCAGTCATTGGCGATTTCTCTTTGAGCGCTGACTCCTCCTGCGACCAATCCGCCACTGGCACCGTATCAGAAACAAAAGTACCACTGCCGGTCTGCGAAATCACATAGCCCTCTGCGAGTAATTGCTCATAGGCAAACATAATGGTATTTCTGGAGACACCACAATCTGTTGCTAAACTACGACTGGCGGGCAACTTCACTCCGGCACTGAGTTCACCACTTAAAATTAAATCACTTAATATAATGTAAATCTGGCGCGCTAACGGTATCTCACCATCGCGCTCCAAGCGCTGCAAAATATGCTCTTGTAATGCATCAATATGCATTCTTCCCTCCCTAAGTGGCTCCACTTATTTTTGCATAAATGGCTCTTTGCATGGTACCAAATTAAGGATAAGCTAAGAAAATTACATGGATTGTTTTGGTCAGCTCCCGATGCGACAAAACACAGCGTCATTCAACACTTGATAGATATAACTTTGTGAGGAGACATTTTGAATGAAAAACGCAACCTTAGTTGAACGCAAAAACGCTGCCACACCACGTGGTGTCGGTGTGATGTGTGAGTTTTATGCTGATCGCGCAGAAAACGCTGAAATTTGGGATATTGAAGGCAAGCGTTACATCGATTTTGCTAGCGGTATTGCGGTATGTAATACCGGGCATCGTCACCCACGTTTAGTGGCGGCGATTGAAGAGCAATTAGCTCGTTTCATTCACACTGCGTATCAAGTCGTACCCTACGAGTCCTATGTTGAATTAGCGGAAAAAATTAACGCCCTCGTACCGGGTGATTTTCCTAAAAAAACCGCTTTCTTTACCACCGGGGTAGAAGCCGTTGAAAACGCAATTAAAATTGCGCGTTATGCGACCCAGCGCCCTCATATTATTTCTTTTAACCATGCATTCCATGGTCGTACGCTTTTAGGCATCACCTTAACCGCCAAAGTAAACCCTTACAAAAAAGGCTTTGGTCCTTTAGCGCCTAATGTTTACCATTCACCATTCCCGAATGAGCAACAAGGTGTCAGCCTGGATGATGCCAAGCGTCAACTCAAATCATTACTTGCCGTCAGCGTGGATCCACAACAAGTAGCGGCGATTATTATTGAACCTGTTCAAGGTGAAGGTGGATTTAACGTATGCCCACCAGAGTTCATGACCTTCTTACGTGAACTATGCGATGAACATGGCATTTTACTCATTGCAGACGAGGTTCAAACTGGTTTTGGCCGCACTGGCAAGCTATTTGCGATGGAGCATTATGGGGTGGCAGCCGATATCACCACCATGGCAAAAAGTCTGGCTGGCGGCATGCCGTTATCTGGCATCTGCGGTCGTTCAGACATCCTAGATGCACCACTACCTGGTGGGCTTGGCGGCACCTATGCTGGTCACCCCTTGGCCACAGCTTCAGCGCTTGCAGTCATTGAGGTGATGCAAGAGGAAAATCTATTAGAAAAAGGCAGCAAATTAGGTGATAAACTCCAAGCCATGCTTAATGAGCTACGCGCTGAGGTGCCTGTTATCTCCGATGTGCGCGGTCTAGGTGCTATGGTTGCGGTTGAATTCCGTTGCCCTAAAACCGGTGCCCCACAAAGTGATTTTGTCAAAAAGGTACAACAAGATGCACTGGCTAAGGGCTTGATTTTACTTAGCTGCGGACCAGATGCCAATGTCATTCGCTTCTTATTCCCACTCACCATTGGTGAGGAGCTATTTGATGAGGCGCTAGGCATTTTACGTGATGCCTTGTTAGCTAATCAGTAGGGCTAGACCACCTGAGTGTAACCACGGGATGATATGAACATCATCCCGTTTTTTTATGGCAACGCTTGCTACAGTGGTATTCGCTTGTCATCAACGTGATTGTCTTGTTATGCTAAAAGTGATTTAAGCACTGACTCGACCTAAGCCCTATTCACTGGTTACTCACAATGGCAAAACGCACGCGCTTGAAAAAGCCCATTATTAAAACCACTAAACAACTACTCAAACTCCAACAGCAACTGACAAAACAGGTAAAAAGGAAATTGCCGGAGCAACTCAAGGCAATGAATGTGTTATTAACACGACCTGATCCTCAAGGACGTGGCATCTGGAAAAAGCATCGCTTTATTGCGCCAGCCTTTTCTAAGGTAACCCTAGTGCCACAGCTTGATTACTATATTTTTGAACCCTCAGCAAGCGTCCGCCATCCAAGCACTGAGGGCATGCCTTTAGTGGTCATGTTGCATGGTTGCCAACAAGACAGCGCTTTATTTGCTCAAGGCTCACAAATGAACGTGGTGGCTCAACGCAATGGTTTTGTGGTGCTTTATCCCCAGCAAAGCCGTCGCTACCATCTCACTAACTGTTGGCATTGGTACGACACGGACAAGCATCATCAGGGCATGGCTGAAGCCCATAGCATCATGAGTATCATTCAAAGCACCATTATGATGCATCGCCTTAACCCTAACAAAGTATTTGTGGTTGGCTTATCTGCTGGCGCCGCAATGGCTGGCATATTGGCGTCAAACTTTCCTTCGCAATTCGCTGGCTTAGCCATGCACAGCGGCCCCGTGCTAGGTCTCGCTTATGATGCGCAGAGTGCGGTTAGCACCATGCGCGATCCGCAGGTAGTTTCTGATAGCATCTTAGCAGCGGCTATGGATGGCTTTGCACCACCCCAAAAGTTACAACTGCCGACCATCATCCTGCAGGGGGAAAAGGATAAGATCGTTCATCCACGTCATGCCACTGAGCTAGTTAAACAGTTGCTTCACTTTAATCAGCTACCAATGAACAGTCTTGCTAAAAGCACTGAGTTTTTTCAAGGGACAACAAAAGAATATAATCAATCGCTTTATTACGATGGACGCAAGCGAATCATCGAGTTAATTCGCATTAAACACCTGGACCATGCGTGGGCTGGAGGCGATCATCGACTCCCCTTTAACTCCCAGCATGGGCCCCATGCAAGTCAATTAATCTGGCAGTTTTTTAAACGATATCTTTGATTGTCTGCTCAAACTATCGTTAAACGATATGTTATAGTGCTGTCAACATTCACAATGCAACAGACAATACCTTATGAACAAAATGACTGAATTGGAGTTAAACCCTGTTTTAAAAACCATGGTCGAACGCAAAAGCGTGCGTCAATTTTTAGCTGATCCCGTTTCACAGGACGATATCAAGACTATCCTCAAAGCGGCCAGTTCAGCCCCTAGCGGCAGTAACATTCAGCCTTGGCATGTACAAGTCGTTAGCGGTGCAAAACG
The DNA here is from genome assembly GCF_001808505.1 of Oligella sp. HMSC09E12. Taxonomy (NCBI): domain Bacteria; kingdom Pseudomonadati; phylum Pseudomonadota; class Betaproteobacteria; order Burkholderiales; family Alcaligenaceae; genus Oligella; species Oligella sp. HMSC09E12. Next base: position 1,928 of record NZ_KV793527.1, on the reverse strand, counting down.
TGAGGCACTGGCTGCGGACATGATGCAAGCCTTTAATAACAAGCACCGTGAAGAAGCTGAATATAAATACTATCCTAGACGCTTGAGTGAGCCGTATCTTACGCGTCGCCGCGAAAACGGTTGGGGACTCTATGGTACCTTAGGCATTCAAAAAGGCGACTTAGCCGCAATGAAAGCGCAGCAAGTGCAAAACTTTAACTTCTTTGGCGCCCCCGTCGCCCTCTTTATCTTAATTGATAAAGAAATGGAATTAGGTAGCTGGATTGATACCGGTACCTTTATACAGAATATTTTACTTGCGGCAAAATCACTCGGACTAAGCACCTGCCCACAAGGTGCTTTGATGCATTACCCTAGTATCGTACATAAGCATTTAAACTATCCTGAGAATCTGAAGATCGTTTGCGCCATTTCGATTGGCTACGAAGATAAAAATCACATCGTCAACACCTTCAGAACGCCACGTATTGAGGTAGATGAATTCACCACCTTTCATTGGGATGAATAAGTTTGATGTCCTCCTCCGCCCCTTACGCGGGGAGGACCTCAGTCATTGACAGGGCGGACTATGCCAGCACTGGCGCGGTCTTTTGTAAAGCTTAAAAAGGCGGTCACTTAATGATGAGGGAGCCACAGCAGATTAGGTCTGCATTAGCTGCGCTAGAGCGAGTCGGCTAACAGCTTTAAAAGCCTGATTCTCTCTGATTGTAAGCAGCCCGTTGCGTTCCAAATCGGATCCTCACAGATGCTGTAAAACCCCTCCTCAAGCCCCAAAGCCTCATAGGCCGCAACATCCTTCATCCAATCGCCGAAATAATACGCTTCAAGCTGCTTGCGATTTTCTTCTATCGCCGCAAAGCGCTCAATAAACGCCTGCATTTCTTTAACATCTTGTTCCGCTTGAACCGTGCGAGCGTCCATCTCGCTAAATATCTTACGTAATTGCTCTAAACTTTTTTCTTTACTTTCACTCATGCTGTATGACCTTTAATTAATTGTCTATCTGCGCCAACAACGTCATCTCCGCCTATGGGTTTAGATATTGCGCTCATGATGCCGTTACGATACAGAGAGGATATCACTTAGCTTTTTATCCCTACGACAATACGCTATACTAAACTGATTTAAGCTGCGGTGGTAATACGGGGTTAAGGCAACAATTTGTCTGCAGAGTGCTTCAATGCTATCGCCATCGCTCGGCTTTAAGGCTAATTGCTTGATTAACGATTGAATGATGTCGTCGTCTTTAGTCATGTAACTTTCCATGTGAAATACTCCTATGATGGATATCGGATTAAAGAAAGTTACACAAAATTATTTACAGGCTCAATAATGAACTTATTCATTTTCCCCACCCTTAAGAAAACGAATAGACCAATACTTTCCTACAATATATACATACGCTAATATAAAAGGAATAGGAATAAATTCTTCTACTGTTATCCCTAGAAGCTCATTCTCCCACAATAATATTTCTAATGGGTCACCGGGGTACATAAGTTGTGATATATACATAAGTAACACGACAACAAGAGAAGCGACAATATACCCCAGTGGAATCCCCCAAAACATAAATAGAATCATCTTTCTATCTTCTCTAGTTAATCTACTCTTCTTCTTTTTGGTTTCTTCCATGTCTTTCTCCTTACCCCTACAAATCCTTCAATTATGAAGTAATGAATGTTTTCCTACATAATCCGTTAATAATGTAGTTATAACTATAACAATAAAGTGTATGCCCCCATTTTTAGGAACATCTTTTAGTGGAATGATATGGATTTTAAGCCGCTTTAAGTCGCGGGGGTACACCTCCTATAGCCATGTTAGGCCGTACGTTTTTATACTGCCATTGCCATTGGATGACTAGCAACTCAGCTTGCTCCAATGAGTCAAAGATATACATATTTAAAAGCTCCTCCCTGACAGTT
>NZ_KV793526.1:0-1145 GCF_001808505.1 Oligella sp. HMSC09E12 | reverse complement strand
ATGGCAAAAGGTAAGTTTGAACGTACCAAACCCCACGTAAACGTTGGTACTATCGGTCACGTTGACCACGGTAAAACCACTTTAACAGCAGCGATTTGTACTGTACTTGCAAAGGAGTACGGTGGTGATGCGCGTGATTATGATCAGATTGACGCAGCTCCCGAAGAGAAAGCGCGTGGTATTACCATTTCTACTTCACACGTAGAGTACGAAACGCCTACTCGTCACTATGCGCACGTTGACTGCCCGGGTCACGCCGACTATGTTAAAAACATGATTACCGGTGCGGCTCAGATGGACGGTGCGATTTTAGTATGTTCAGCAGCTGATGGCCCAATGCCTCAGACGCGTGAGCACATCTTATTATCTCGTCAGGTAGGTGTTCCTTACATTGTAGTATTCTTAAACAAAGCTGACTTAGTTGACGATGAGGAGTTAATTGAGTTGGTTGAGATGGAAGTACGTGAGTTGTTAAGCATGTACGAGTTCCCGGGCGACGACACCCCAATCATTAAGGGTTCTGCTCGTTTAGCCCTTGAGGGTGACGAGGGTCCATTAGGTAAGCAAGCGGTACTTGCTTTAGCTGAGGCTTTAGACACTTACATCCCAACGCCTGAGCGTGCGGTTGATGGTACTTTCTTGATGCCGGTTGAGGACGTGTTCTCAATTTCTGGTCGTGGTACCGTAGTGACTGGTCGTATTGAGCGCGGTGTGATTAAAGTGGGTGAAGAGATCGAGATCGTTGGTATCCGTGAAACACAGAAAACCATTTGTACCGGTGTTGAGATGTTCCGTAAGTTATTAGACCAGGGTGAGGCCGGTGATAACGTGGGTATCTTACTACGTGGTACTAAGCGTGAGGATGTTGAGCGTGGTCAGGTATTGGCTAAGCCAGGCACCATTAAGCCACACACCAACTTCTCAGCTGAGGTGTATATCTTATCTAAGGAAGAGGGTGGTCGTCATACGCCATTCTTCCAAGGTTACCGTCCTCAGTTCTACTTCCGTACAACGGACGTAACCGGTACCATTACACTACCAGCGGACAAAGAGATGGTACTTCCTGGTGATAACGTCTCCATGGATGTTGAGCTAATCGCTCCTATCGCCATGGAAGAGGGCTTACGCTTCGCTATCCGTGAGGG
>NZ_KV793525.1:0-1356 GCF_001808505.1 Oligella sp. HMSC09E12 | reverse complement strand
TTGGCTTATGTGGAAGGCGAGCTAATACATGTTAGGCGCAATGAAAGGGGGATCCATGTCTGTCAGAAATATAGCTGCGTTGTTCTTTGTTTTTCTTCTATTAGCTCCTGTTGCCAGTCAAGCTCGCGAGATATCGCTGTATGACGACACCGGGGAGGCTGTTGCCTACATAGACACGAACGACGAGATGAACATTTATCTCTGGGGTGGAGAGCCAGTAGCCTATCTAGATGGCCAGTCAATCTACGGCTTCAATGGCAAGCACCTTGGCTGGTTAAAAGAAGGAATCATTTGGGATCATGACGGCTATGCGGTTGGCTTTATAGAAGGTGCACTCAACAAACTGACAAAGCTTGAGCGCCTCAAGGGCCTTCAAAAGCTGACGCCCCTAAAGGCACTTCAGCAACTTGAGCCATTGGAGCCTTTACAGAAGAGCCAATGGTCAAGACTTCCGCTGGAGCTATTCTTGACAATGGGTAAGAAGTAGGTTCATTCCTGGGTGCTACGCAGGATTGCGCCTAACAATTCATTCAAGCCGACGCCGCTTCGCGGCGCGGCTTAATTCAGGCGTTAGCCGTCAAGGGAAGTCATGAAGTTTCAACTAGAATCTCACAATCGAAATGTACCGGATCAGGATCTGATTGATGACCTGAAAAGAGTTGCTGGCGAGTTGGGAAAAGATAAAGTTACGATCGATGAATATAATGATCGTGGTAAGTATCACAACTCAACCCTAAATCGTCGGTTTGGCTCTTGGTTCAAGGCTTTAGAGAAAGCTGGTCTGAAAAAGACAAGAACTCTTAACATTACTAATGAAGAGCTATTTGAAAATCTAGTCGAAGTTTGGACGAGCCTTGGGCGCCAGCCCAAATATAATGACTTAACGAAAGACGTATCAAAGTACTCTTCAGGTACTTATGAAAAAAGGTTCGGTGGTTGGCGAAAATCACTGGAAGCATTTGTTGCATGGGTGAATGAAGGTGAACTACCTGAGCAAGACATTGAGCTTCAAAAATCGAATCAAAAAAGAACTCCTCGCAACATCAATTGGCGGCTCAGGGCAATGGTTCTTATGAAAGATGGCGCAAAATGTAAACTCTGCGGTACTACTCCACAAGACGGAGCTAAATTGCATGTAGACCACATTGTTCCTTGGGCAAATGGTGGTGAAACAGTATTTGAAAACCTGCAAATACTCTGTGAACGGTGCAATATAGGTAAGAGTAATGTCGAAGTCTAAAACGGCTAACAAACCACTGCACTCGGAAATTTTACTCGCTGCGCTCGCAAAATTCCGGTGAGTGGGGCGTTATGTCTAAAATGAGAATTCAATGTATGCGAAAGAAATAGCACTTG
>NZ_KV793524.1:0-41394 GCF_001808505.1 Oligella sp. HMSC09E12 | reverse complement strand
ACTTTCGGGCTGTGTTAAGAATGGGGTAGGTTCAAATGGATTGTGTTGTTACTGCATTGATTTATCTATTCAACCGATGGTGGCTACTCGCTATCATTGCGATGCCATTGGCTTATTTTATTTTTTATAAAAGATCGGGCAGTCCATCCCTTTTGGCACTCAGTGTGTTTTCTTTCTTAGGTCTTATCATTGTGTTGTCTTTTTTTCTCAGCGGGGTATTGTCGGCGCCAGTGATTCATCATTTTGGGAAGTTGGGTATTGGCTACGTCACCGCTTCAGAGAAGACGATGTTTTTCTCAGCAACGTATAAGAATTACTCCTCTGTTAGTGCAAGACTTGAGGCTTTGGATGGTGAGACCCAGCAAATTCGTTATTGGGATATGCGTTGGCGCGTGTATCCGGTCTTTGAGGGTTACGGCATACCGACGGGTAAGGAGTCATTTTTTGTGGCGAAATACATGCCTATAAAGCCCAGTGAATTTGTGTTTATTGCTAAGTTTAGCGAAGGTGATAAAAAGCGCTATTGCCCTCAAATAAAGGACGAACTAGCTAAGATACTGCAAGAAAGAAAGCTTGTAGATCAGGAGGTTCAGCACCTGCAGCAGAGTTTATTTGGGAGTTTATCGGAAGAAGAGACAGACGCTAGGCTGCGTAAAATTCGTCGCGCCAAGGATTTGGATGAGGCTGAGCAACGCTTTAAAGCCTTATCGGAAAAACGAGATTATCTGTGGTTAAAGCGTGATTATTTAGAAAGGCTACTGTATGGCGATAATTTTTGTGAAGAATGAGGTAGTGTGGTAACCATCCTCTAGATAAAACAGCTTTTACATTGTCCCTAGCATAGGAGCGTGATTTGTCTTTTGTAGCATCGCTCATTGTTTTTTTAATTAAACAGATTTGGCCATTTGTTATTATTGGCTTGCTTGTGGGTTTTTGGGCGACGATGCGTTTTCAACCATCGATCCAGCAGCCGCCAGCTGAACAAAAGAGGCTGAAAAGACTGCGAGCATTTTTTCAGTCATGGGTAGTCGTGTTGCCAAGCGTAGTTTATTTGCTAGGCTCATATATTAGTAATCCTTTGATTTATTACACGGGCATAGAGGCAAGCGCTAAAGTGATCTCTCAAGAGCAAACAAGGACATTGCGTAATTACGAGCGAGTCCTGCAAATGAACGTGGTGTTTGTGAGGGCGGATGGCGAATTGCAAAGGAGCTCTTTTAGAACTGATGAGTTTAACCTCTACCCTAAAGATGGTCCTGCCGTTTATCCTAGGCCAGGTGAAGAATTTAAGGTGAGGTACCTGCCTAAGATACCGCGTTATTTTGTTATTCTAAATACGCTACCGATTCGGTGATCATACAATCGCAACATGTTCCAATCTATTTTACAATCGTTGATCTGGGCTATTGATAAAGTATGGCCAGTGCCGATCCTGGTTCTTATTAGCTATTTATTATGGCATGTCATACGTGTCGCCTTATATTCCACCTTGCCCATCCTGAATAAAAATCGTGGGCGCTTGTTGAGGCCAGAGTTAAGTGATATTTGCTCTGTTTTTTGGTGGATCATACCCCTATGCCTTTGTTTTGTCTGCGTATTATGCTCCCTTTTATTGGTAGAAAACACGGTGGTACGTGCGGTTAGTCGCTTGGGCCAAGCGACTAAAGCAACGGTGATTAAGCGTGAAGTGGCAGATGTTGAGGTCAATTATCAACCCACTGACAGGCTCACATTGAGTTATACCACCGCCGATCAGCAAGTGGTTGAGAGTAGTTATTTGTCCTCGTCTTATCGCTATTATCCAATTCGAGAAGTCTATCGTTTACCCGTTGAAGGGAGTGTGATCGATATTAAGTATTTGCCATATAGACTGTCTGTGTTTATTATTTTGCAAGCCAATGAGTTCAATCAAGAGTAGGGAGCAAGAAGCCCGGTGATGCCCCAAGCAATTCATAACAAGTAGCAGTAGCGTATTTTAGGACCTTAAGTCATCATGAAAATTCTATCCATAGCGATTATTTGGGCGCTTTATAAAGTCTGGCCTTTATTTATAGTTATTGTGCTGGCATTAGTTATTGTGAATCGGCTAGCACCGCCTCCTAAGCGCCACGCCATGACCGTAGTTGTTGGCTTTTTGTTGCTTGTGCTGTGTGTAGTGTCAGCATTTTTTTTGCGACCAATGATTGTGGGCTTTTTAACCAATTATTATGGTGAGGTGGCGCAGGGCAAGGTGGTTTCAAGTGCTGGGCTTAGTCGTATCCATAATGAGCAACGCGTTTTTAGAAGTCATATTATTTATAAAACGGTGGATGGTCAATTGATTGAGACCTTTTTTGATAGTGATGATTTTAATTTCTATCCTTTCCGCAATTCGGTACGCTACCCGGCGGTGGGTCAAGAATTTAGCTTAAAGTATATTCCGGAGCTACCACAATATGTGATTATTTTGAGGGATGAGAAGAAGGAGCAATGCGAGAAATTGCGTCTTAAACTGTATGAGCTACAAAATAAATTGCAGTTTGCGCCGGGTAATGCCGACTTTTTACGTGAAATTCAGGAGCTGCTTGCGCAAATTGAGGTTCAAGGCTGTTAACGGCGGTTTTGAGACTCAACTTAGGTCGTTTAGATTTCTTTGTTTTGCCTAAAAAATCCCCGCTTGCTGAGTTGCCAAGCATTACAATAGGAGCTTTTATTAGCTCCTTTTTTCGTGAGTCATCGCAATGGATTTTGTCTTGTCGTGGGAAGTGCTATTGCTGTTGTTTGCATTAGCAATGCTTGCTGGTTTTGTGGATACTTTGGCCGGTGGGGGTGGCTTAATTACCGTGCCGGTATTATTGTTAAGCGGCTTGCCACCAATTCATGCCTTAGCGACGAATAAAATTCAAAGTGCTTTCGGGACCATGGTGGCCACTGGCAATATGCTGCGCAGTCGCTTAATCCAGTTTGAGACGATTCGATTCCCTTTTATGATGTCCTTAATCGGCTCCGCATTGGGTACCTTATTGGTGCAACAGCTGAATGTGGCGGTGCTGGATATTGTGATTCCTATCGTGCTGGTATTGATTGGATTGTATTTTTTATTAGCCAAAGGGGCGGGTGCAGTTGAGCGTAAACCACGCATGGCAGAAAGGCCATTTAATCTGTCGGTGGTGCCTATCATCGGCTTTTATGATGGTTTATTCGGTCCTGGCACTGGCTCGTTTTTCTCCTTGGCAAATGTCGCCCTGCGCGGTGAAAAAATTATTCAGGCCACTGCTCGCGCTAAGGCCTTTAACTTTGCCAGTAATATTGCTTCGGCGGTGGTGTTTATTGTTGGCGGTAAGGTGGTGTGGTCGGTCGGCATTGCGATGATGATAGGTCAAGTGATTGGAGCAACCTTAGGCTCCAAGGTGATGATTAGTCATGGCGCCAAAATCATTCGCCCCATTATTGTGAGCGTCTGCTTTTTGATGGTGCTACGCTATTTATGGGATAAATTCTGATTTTCTCAGTTTTACAATGGCTTAGCACGCTACTGCGGTCGCTTTTCCCTTATGATAGATAGTATCTTTAAATTAGCACAAGGATGATTGTGAGTAATCGCAAAGCAGATTTAGACGCCGAAATCCCTTTATTACTGATACCGGGCGATCAGGCCTCTGCCTATGATCCGGATGTACCAAGCCGTGAGGATATTCTGGCGTATTTTAGAGCGCATACTGATGGCCTTGCCTTAGATGATTTGACAGCGCACTTTAGGGTCGAGCGCGAAGCCACGTTGATTGGTCTGAAGCGTCGCTTGACGGCAATGGCACGTGACGGTCAGTTAATCACCCGTGCCGGTGTTTGGCATATGGTCAAATCCAATCCGGCCATTTTAGAAGGTAGGATTCAAGGTCACCGTGACGGTTTCGGCTTTTTTATACCGGACAACCCAGAGTTGCCGGATATTTTTTTACCACCCATTGAAATGCGCAAGGTATTGCACGGTGATCGGGTGCGTGTTAATCCCACGGGCAACTATAAGGGTAAGTTAGAGGGCAGTATTGTTGAGGTGTTGGAGCGTGGCACCACTGCCTTAGTGGGACGATTGCTGCACGAGGACGGTGGTTATGTGGTGGTGCCCGAGGATCGTCGCATTAAGCATGATGTGTATATTGCGCCCGGTGATTTAGGCGGTGCGGTGCATGGTCAGGTCGTGAGTTGTGAAATTATCCGTCAACCGAGTCGCCACTTGCCACCGCAGGGCAAAATCACTGAGATACTCGGAGAGATAGATGACCCCGGTATGGAGATTGAGATTGCGGTGCGTAAATTTGATGTGCCGCATCAATTTAGTGAAGCGACTTTAGCCGAAGCAGCTAAACTACCGACGCGGGTGATGGCGGCCGATCTGCAGGGGCGGGTAGACTTGCGTGAGGTGCCATTTTTTACCATTGACGGTGAGGATGCACGTGATTTTGACGATGCTGTGTATGGTGAGCTAACGGAGATTCCTAGCGGTCGTGGCAGCAAGCAGGCATGGCGTTTATTAGTCGCCATTGCCGACGTGTCGCATTATGTTAAACCAGATCATCCTATTGATGAGGATGCCTTGGAGCGGGGTACTAGTGTGTATTTTCCGCGCCGAGTGATACCAATGCTCCCCGAAAGTTTGTCTAACGGCATCTGCTCTTTAAATCCGCATGAGGATCGTTTGGTCTTAGTGTGTGACATGATCGTGCATGCCAGCGGTGCGCATGCGGGCACGGTGCAGGGGTATCAGTTTTATCCGGCGGTGATTTGCTCACACGCTCGTACCACCTATACCCAGGTCTGGAATATGATTCAGCAGCCAGATGGACCGACGGCTAGGGAGTTTGCCGAGATCAAAGAACAGGTGCTACAGCTGTATGAGTTATATCAGCTGTTTGCGCAGCAACGAGTGAATCGTGGCGCCATGGATTTTGATACGGTGGAGACGCAAATTATCTGCAATGAGATGGGTAAGATTGAGCAGATTGTGCCCTTACATCGCAATCATGCGCACCGGATGATTGAGGAGTTTATGTTGGCGGCCAACACCTGCGCTGCTGATTTTCTGACGCGTCATAAGCGCTTGGGTCTTTATCGCGTGCATGAGAGCTCAACACCTGAAAAACTAGGTCAATTACGTGAGTATCTGCGTGCTTTGGGATTGCATTTGGGCGGTGGTGATGAGCCAAGTAGCTTGGATTTTTCAGCCCTCTTGGCTAAAGCCAAGGAGCGTGAGGATTATGAAGTGATCCAAACCATGATTATGCGCTCCATGTCGCAGGCGATTTATACCCCAGAAAACTCTGGTCATTTTGGCTTAGCTTATAGCGATTATGCGCATTTTACTTCGCCGATCCGACGCTATCCGGATTTGTTGAATCATCGGGTGATTAAGGCGACCTTAAATCGTCGCAAATACACTCCCAAGGCAGACGGCGTTGTGCGCGCTAAGGGTGAACCGCTCAAAGAGTATGAGTTCAGTGTGTGGGATCGTTTAGGGGTGGTGCTGTCGGCGCATGAGCGTCGTGCAGATGAGGCTTCCTATGATGTGCAGGCCTGGTTAAAGTGCTGGTATGTGCGTGAGCATATCGGTGGCGTCTTTAGTGGCAAGGTCACCGGTGTCACCAGTTTTGGTTTATTTGTGACCTTGGATAGTTTGTATGTTGAAGGCTTAGTGCATATTTCTGAATTGGGTTCTGAGTACTTCCAATATAATGAGGCGATGCACGAGTTACGGGGTGAGCGTACGGGTAAGCGTTATCGCTTAACGGATGAAGTACATGTGCAAATTAGTCGGGTTGATTTGGAGGCTAGACGCATTGATTTTAGCTTGGTTAAAAACCCCCTAAGCTACGAGGCGGTGCAGCGCGAGATTCAACGAGGCGGTGAGGAACCGAGTCGACGCTATAAAAAACCCGCCAAGCCTAAACCCGAAGCATTGCGTGGCACAACGGCTAAGCAACGGCGTGAGGCACAACGCCAAGCGGCTAAGAAAAAAGCCGCCGCTGCTCGTAGTAAAAGCAGTAAAAGTAGTAAGAAGTCCGGCCGAAAATCACGTTAACTTTGATATCAATTAATCTACATGAGTGAAACACATATTTTGGCGGGCTTCCATGCGGTACAAGCCCGCTTACGTCATCATCCAGAATCCATTAAGGAAGTGTATTTTGATCAAAAGCGTCGCGATAAGCGCATGCAACAATTAGTGGATCGGGCGCAGTCGGCTGGTGCAGAATTAGTGCCGCTAAGCGCTGATGCGCTCAATGACTTAGCCAAGGGGATGCGTCATCAGGGCGTCGTCGCTTTGGCAACGCCCAGTCCCTTAGCGGTGACGGTGGATGAAGTACTGGACGTGCTAGATGAGCCGGCCTTGTTATTAATTTTAGATGGTGTCACCGATCCGCACAATTTAGGCGCCTGCTTACGAACGGCGGATGCGGCCGGTGTGCATGCGGTGATTGCTCCCAAAGACCGTGCCGTTGGCTTAAATGCCACGGTGAGACGGGTTGCTTGCGGTGCTGCGGAGACCGTACCCTACATCACGGTGACTAATTTAGTGCGTACCATGCGTGCTTTAAAGGAGCGCGATGTGTGGTTAGTCGGCACCTCCGATCAGGCTGAGGGTGATTTGCACTCAATCGATGCTAGGCGTGCTATGGCGTGGGTGATGGGCGCTGAAGGTGAGGGTATGCGTCGTTTAACTCAAGAAACTTGTGATGAGCTGGTGAGTATCCCGATGGCGGGCACGGTAGAAAGTTTAAATGTCAGTGTTGCCAGTGCGGTTTGTCTTTATGAGACCGTGCGTCAGCGCAAGCCATAGTCTATATAAACTGCGGTTATAAGTTTATTAGCCCTAAATAAAAAAAATATTGAATAATACTAGGATTTAGCAGTCGATTAAATCCCGAGATAGTGATGGAAAAATACGGATTAAGCACGGAAATCGTGCATGCAGAGCGTCGTCAACAGATTGAAAACGGTGCTGTTCACAAAGCCATTTATACCTCCAGTCAATACGCCTATGACGATGCCAATGATTTGGTAGCGGTATTCCAAGGTCAACCAGGTTTTTCCTATGCGCGTCAGGGTACACCCACCACGGCCAGCTTAGAAAAAGTGATTAATCAGATGGAAGCCGGTGCAGGTACTTGCACCTTTGCTACGGGGATGGCCGCACTAAGCGCGGTATTTTTTACCTTGTTAAAGGCTGGTGATCATCTGATCAGCAGTCAGTTCATTTTTGGTAATACCAATAGTCTGTTAATCAGTCTGGCTCGCTTAGGGGTTGAGGTGACGCATGTGGACGGCCGTGATGTGGAGCAGGTTAGAGCCGCTATCCGTCCTAATACTCGCATGGTGTTTATGGAAACTATCGCTAACCCCGGTACGCAGTTGGTTGATTTGGCGGCGATTGGTGATTTATGCGAGGAGCATAAGCTCTTGTATTTAATAGACAACACCATGACCACACCGTATTTGCTTAAGGGCAGGGATGTGAAAGCAGGTCTAGTGGTGAATTCGCTCTCGAAAATGATTTGTGGCCATGCGAATGCGCTCGGTGGGGCTGTGACCAGCACCGGTCTTTTTGATTGGAGCGAGTATGACAATATCTATGATGACTATAAAAAGGGTGACCCAAGGGCTTGGGGCTTGATACAGGTACGTAAAAAGGGGCTTCGTGATATGGGGGCGACCCTCAGTGCTGATGCGGCACATCGTATCGCTGTGGGGGCGGAGACCTTTGAGCTAAGAATGCAAAAAAGCTGTGCCAATGCCTTGGCTTTAGCGCATTTCTTAGAGCAACATCCGGGCGTGGTGTCCGTCAGCTATCCAGGTTTAGCCTCACATCCGCAACATGCACGCGCTAAGGCCTTATTTGGTGATAAAGGCTATGGTACCTTATTAGCTTTTGAATTAGCAGAGGGTATTGATTGTATTGATTTTCTGAATCGATTAGATATCGTGTTGTTGGCAACACATTTGGGTGATACCCGTACATTAAGTTTACCCGTGGCCAAAACGATTTATCACGAAATGGGGCCTCAAAAACGTAAAGCGATGGGAATTGCCGACGGTTTACTTAGGGTTTCGGTGGGTATTGAAAATGAAAGTGATTTAATTGGTGATTTTGCGCAAGCTTTGGATTATTATAGCTAGTAGAGCAATCAATAATCGCTTACTATAAGGGTGGGGATATGGCGATGATGAGCGTTTTTTGAGTGATATGATTCAGATTTACCATATTCTGCGGTTGTTAGGGAAGTTTAGATGTTATTTTTCTTGACAACTCTCTGAATTCTAGCGATTATAGAGCTAGTGGCGCGGTAGGCATTAGTATTGCTGTCGCATCTTTTTACTATTTTTTTATAATATTAATGATATAAGGGGTTACCTGAATGAATAAGACAGAGTTAATCGAAGCAATCGCTAACGAAGCTGAAATTTCTAAAGCAGCTGCAGGCCGTGCATTAGATGCCATGATCAATCAAGTTAAAGCGAGCTTACAAGCGGGTGAGGCTGTTACTTTAATTGGTTTCGGTACATTTGATACTTCTGTTCGTGCAGCACGTACTGGCCGTAATCCACAAACCGGCGCTGAGATTAAAATCGCTGAGGCCGTTGTGCCTAAATTCCGTCCGGGTAAAGCACTTAAGGATGCGGTTAACAGCAAGAAGAAGAAAAAGTAATTTTTAAGAATTACTTTACTAAAAGCTCGATAGGTTTATCGGGCTTTTTTAATGTCAATTTATGGTAAATAGCGTTGTAAATAGTTAACTATATTGTTGCTTTTTTGCCATTTAATCCATAGAAAATCATTTTTTAGAAAAAAGGGCTTGCATAAAATAAAAAACCTACCTATAATTATATCTTTAGTTCAGCACTGATGGGTGCTTAGCTCAGTTGGTAGAGCGGCGCCCTTACAAGGCGTAGGTCACAGGTTCGACCCCTGTAGCACCCACCATCTATTCCATCAAGTGCCCCGTCATTGCAGCCATAGCGCTGCTTTTTTTGTGTCCATTTGATTTGTCCCTTGAGCATTGCTTGGCTTATTTTGTGGCAAGTGTCAAGTCATGCAATTACTCGCCTTATAAGGTGGCGCCAAACAAATTCAGCCCTCCTTCGGAATTTTTTCCTGTCATAAGCGTATAATCAACTAAGCAATCAATAAGGAAAGATTATGCGATTATTACTGGTCGAAGATGATGTTTTCTTAGGTAGTTCCCTAAGTGAATTTCTTGCTCGTGAGGGCTATGAGGTGGATTGGGCTCAACGCGGTAGTGAGGCATTGGAGCGGATGCGGCAAGCGACTTATCCATTGGTTATCTTGGATTTGAATTTGCCCGATATGAGTGGCTTAGAGGTGCTGCGCATGATTCGTCGTGACAAAATGCAGATGTTCGTGATGAGTTTGACTGCGCGTGATACCTTGCATGACCGAGTCGAGGGTTTAGATGCGGGGGCGGATGATTACCTCACCAAGCCATTCGAGTTACAGGAGCTAGCGGCACGGCTACGAGCCTTAAGTCGTCGCGCCGAAGGGCAGCTGACGGATGTGTTGAGCGTCGGTGAGTTGACACTGGATTTAAAGCATCGTGAGGTGCTGTATAGAGGGGCGCATTTAACACTTTCGGCACGTGAATTTGCACTATTAGAGCGTTTGATGGCCAGAGCTGGGCATGTGGTGACGAAGCAGCAAATGGTGCAGTCTTTATCGGCGGCTGACGGTGAAATCAGTGATAATGCCATTGAGGTTTATGTATATCGCTTGCGTAAGCGTCTAGAAGATGTCAATGTCGAGATTCATACAATTCGTGGTTTTGGTTATTTGCTCGACGTCCAGTGATGATTGATGATGTCTAAACCCATCAAAAAAAGTTTTGCCGACAAAGCCAAGCGACTGTGGTTTTTATATCGACATGATAGCCTTTTTAGTCGTTTAATTAAAACCCTCGCCAAAAGTTTAGTGGTGGTGGTTGTGCTGGATTGGTTTTTGACTTGGTCCTTTGTGCGTGCGATATCTGTACGCACGATGGATGATAATAATTTGCTCTTATTAGTCCTAAGCGGTCAGTTATTTTTATTCATTATCGGTGCAGCAGCAGTCACTTATTTTGTGCGACAAGCCCTAGCCATCATTGACGATTTGGGGGTGCAGTTATCGCAGCGTAGTCAGGATGATTTATCACCGATTGAGGTGGCGGATTTGCCCTATGAGCTAAAGCCATTGGCCACTCGTACTAATTTACTGCTGGCGGATCTGCAGGAGGTGCTACAGGCACAACGGCGTTTTGTCTATCAGGCTTCGCATCAATTTCGTACGCCCTTAACTGCCTTGCGGATGGAGTCGGAGCTGATGCTTAGTCAGAATTACGACGAGGAGGTGCGAGAGCGTGCCGAGCGTATCCATCAAATTTCAGATCGTCTAATTCATTTAGGTCAGCAGCTCTTAGTGCTAGCCAAGGCCGATTCTGGTCAGCATATTAAGGACAGCTTTATTGAGGTCGACTTAAGTCAATGGGCCTTAGACGTGGGTTCTAGTTGGGTGCCTAAAATGCGTAAAGCGGGCATGGCATTGCAATTTGAGGGGCCTAGTGATGGTCTGCCGGTTATGGTCAAAGTGGATCCCATGTTGTTAGAGGAGCTGCTGAGTAATTTACTGGATAATGCTTTAAAGTATGCCAGCAATGCCAAGTTGGTGACGATCAGCGTTATGTCTCAGCCGCCACGTTTAGTGCTTGAGGATGACGGCATTGGCATCAAGGCGGGTGATGAGCATGTGGCCTTTGAATTGTTTTATCGGGGTAATGATAACGATGCCTCCGGTTCAGGCTTAGGGCTTGCGATAGTGCAGGAAATTGCGCGGGCTCATGGCGCTGAGCTACGTTTGGAAACGCGTCCGCAATTTGATGGTACCCGCTTTACGATTGAGTTTCCAAATAGTAAAAAGCCTCATTAAATCGCTTAATGAGGCTTAGCAGTGATGGTGCCTTGAGTGGCTTATCTGAGGGATTTAAGAAGCTTGGGTAGCCTCTTCCTCCTCATCTAAACGACCGAGTAATAAAAACTCCATCAAGGCTTTCTGTGCGTGCATACGATTTTCAGCCTCATCCCACACCACGCTTTGTGGACCATCGATCACGGTAGCTGTGACCTCCTCACCGCGATGGGCCGGTAAGCAGTGCATAAAGAGTGCGTCAGGTTTGGCGCGTGACATCATTTCACGGTTTACCTGCCAATCGGCAAAGGCACGACGACGAATCTCATTTTCCTCCTCATAGCCCATACTGGTCCAAACGTCAGTGGTGACTAGATCCGCATCCTTACATGCATCGAGTGGATTATCAAACTCCTGATAATACTGCTGTGGAATATTTTGAATACGTGCAGGGTCTAATTGATAACCGCGTGGGGCCGAGATATGCAGTTTAAAGTTAAGCATATGTGCGGCTTGTAACCAGGTGTAGGCCATGTTGTTGGCATCACCAATCCAAGTGACAATCTTACCCTCAATATCGCCGCGCTTTTCAATGTAGGTCAGCACATCGGCCAGAATCTGGCAAGGGTGATATTCATTGGTCAGGCCATTAATGACGGGGACGCGTGAGTGATGGGCAAAACGCTCTAAACGCTCTTGGCCAAAGGTACGAATCATCACTAAATCGACCATGCGTGAAACCACTCTGGCAGTATCCTCAATCGGCTCTGAGCGACCAAGTTGTGAGTCGGAAGAGGTTAGATTAATCACCATACCGCCTAGCTGGTACATGCCCGCCTCAAAAGAAACGCGAGTGCGGGTACTGGCCTTTTCAAAGACCATCGCCAAGGTACGGTCATACAGTGGCATATGCGGCTCATAGCGCTTAAACTTATTCTTAATAATTTGTGCACGCTTGAGAACATATTTAAGCTCGTCCAAGCTGAGGTCGGTTAATTGTAGAAAATGGCGAATCGTACTTTTACTTTGATTTGAGCTCATGATTTACATATCTCTCAATAGTCATAATCGTAAAGCTTAACATAAAGAGCACAGCTTTTTCTACGAAAAATGCAGGCGCTTAAACTAAATTTTGGGGGCGATTTAAAGCAACTTAATGTGGGTTGAAAAAGAAAAAGGCGCATCGGTCTGATGCGCCATTCGGAAGAAGAGAAGGCTTAGAATCTCTTAGGCAGAGATAGCCTTAATTGCTGCTGATAAGCGGCTTTTCTGACGAGCTGCTTTGTTTTTGTGAATGATGTTTTTATCAGCAACACGGTCGATAATGCTAGTGGCCTTAACAAAGGCTTCATTTGCCTTGGCCTGATCGCCGCTTTCGATAGCTTGACGTACGCGCTTGATAGCAGTGCGCATCATAGAGCGTAAGCTAGAGTTATGTTTGTTGCGCGCATCAGCTTGGCGTGCGCGCTT
Organism: Oligella sp. HMSC09E12; assembly: GCF_001808505.1. Classification (NCBI taxonomy): domain Bacteria; kingdom Pseudomonadati; phylum Pseudomonadota; class Betaproteobacteria; order Burkholderiales; family Alcaligenaceae; genus Oligella; species Oligella sp. HMSC09E12. The sequence continues at coordinate 28,994 of NZ_KV793524.1, read as the reverse complement.
ACGAGCTTGATTAGTATTTGCCATAGTAGTAAAACTTTCCTAGAAATCTTCTCTTCGTGAGTAAATAAAATGCTTGCGTGGCAAAAGGACGTACCACTGCCAAAGATAATTATTGTTGTGCTAACGGTAAGCTATAAATTTTAGCATAGCACAGGATAATTTCAATTAAATGGAGCCATTTCTGCTAATTAATTGCTTTTTTAGCTTTTTTGTAGGGATAAGGGCACAAAAACTCCTGCTTTGCTTTAGATTATCGCTTCAGAAAATCTCGCACTCTGAATCCACTCAGCAATAAGGTCGCAAAGTAAATCGCTACGCAGCATAGTAATACTAAGGCTAATATCACTAAGCGCCACAGCACAAAGCTATTTTGAGCGGCTAACGGCCATTGCTGACTAAGATAGTAAATCAGACCGTGACTGCTGTCTTGCTCCCAACTAATCACATGGCCACAGGCTACGAGCCAGAGCGCCATGAGTAGTAGCGCAGGTAGTAAGCGCAAAAAGAAGCTGAGCCAAGCGCCACTTGGTTGATAAATATTGCGTTTACGTAAGCCACGATAGAGCAAAAAAGCATTAAGTGTCGCACCCAAACCGATAGAAAGTGCTAAGCCACTATGCTGTAACAAAGGCACTAACACTAAATTCATTGCTTGCGTCATAACTAACACCAACACGGCGATTTTAACGGGCGTGCGAATATCTTGCTTAGCGTAAAAGCCAGGGGCTAGGATTTTGACCGCTAAAATCCCTAAAATACCAAAGCCGTAGGCGATGACAGCCTTTTGCGTTTGAGCCACATCGGTACTGCTAAAAGCGCCATAGTTAAATAAGGCGGCCACTAAACCGTCACTCAGTAAGGCAAGGCCCAGCATGCAGGGTAAACCAAGTAAACAAATTAAACGTAAGCCCCAGTCCATCAATTGACTGTAGCGTTGATGGTCTTCATTAGCATGGGCAGCCGCCAGATTAGGCAGTAGCACAGTGCCTAAGGCAATGCCTAGGAGGGCTGTGGGAAATTCCATCAGGCGATCGGCAAAGGAGAGCCAACTGACACTGCCGCCCGGTAACCAGGTGGCGATATTGGTATTAATCAGGAGGGAAAGCTGCGCTACCGAAACGCCGATGGTGGCTGGCCCCATCAGCTTGATAATGCGGCGCACCGTGCTATTTTGCCAAGCCGCTTTAAAGTTTAAACCGGGGCGTGGTAGCATGTCGATTCTTGCGAGTGCTAGCCACTGTGTGCCAAGCTGCAGCACGCCACCAATCATCACCCCTACGGCGAGGGCATAAATCGGTAAGGCAAGGTGCTCGACCAGTAAAAGCGCAGCACCGATCATGGAGAGATTTAATAAAATCGGTGTAAAGGCCGGTATCGCAAATTTGCGCCAAGTATTTAGTACCCCAGAAGCCAAGGCCACCAGGGACATACAAAAGATGTAAGGGAACATCACCCGTGTCATCCAAATTGCCGCCGCATAAGGCTCGCCACCATCACGTGCAATACCGCTTGCCATCAAGGTAACAATCAACGGCGCAAAAATTGCCCCTAAGATGCTAATCAGGAGAAGCGTAGCGCCTAGAATTAAGCTCACGTGATTAAGTAAACCTTTGACTTCAGCCTCACTGTACTGCTCCTTATAAGCCCCTAAAATCGGTACAAAGGCCTGTGAAAAAGCCCCTTCGGCAAAGAGGCGACGGAGCAGATTGGGGATTCTAAAAGCGACCCAGAAAGCATCGGTTAAGGCACTGGCACCGAAAGCACGCGCAATAATAATGTCGCGTGCCAGCCCGGTAATGCGTGATAAAAAGGTTAAGCCACTAATGGTGGCGGCAGATTTGAAAAGACTCATTATTTAGGTTGTAAGCGTATCGCACCGTCAAGACGAATGGTCTCACCGTTAATCATCTCATTCGTAATGATGGCTTGCACTAATTTGGCAAAGTCCTCTGGTTGACCGAGGCGAGATGGAAAGGGGATATCCGCAGCCAGTGCATCCTGCACCTCTTGCGGCATACCGTAAAGCATCGGTGTGCCCATAATGCCGGGGGCAATGGTCACGCAGCGGACGCCATGACGTGCCATATCGCGAGCAATGGGTAGGGTCATGGCTACCACCGCACCTTTAGAGGCAGCATAAGCCGCTTGGCCAATTTGTCCTTCATAGGCGGCCACTGAGGCAGTATTAATCAAGACACCGCGTTCGCCGGTGTCCAGTGGCTCATTATCCACCATACTAGCAGCTACTAAACGGATCATATTAAAGCTGCCGATAAGATTGATGTTAATGACTTTTTGGAAGGTTGCCAGATCATGCGGGCCGTTACGACCGACCACACGCGCTGCCGGCGCAATGCCTGCGCAATTAATTAAACCGTAGAGTGGACCTAATTCGAGCGCAGCATCAACGGCGGCCTGCGCATCGTCTGCCTGAGTAACATCGCAGTGAAGATAGCGCTGGCCGAGTTCCTGGGCCAAGGCTTCGCCTGCGGCGTCATTCAGATCGGCGATCAGCACCTTGGCGCCCTGTTGGCTTAGCATCTTGACTGTACCTGCACCTAGACCTGAGGCGCCACCAGTGACGATAAAGACTTTATCCTTAATATCCATGAGTTGTCTCCATTGTTTTGCAAAAAATAATAGCGGTAAAAGGCAACAAATGCTGTTTGCCTAATCCGCTATCATCTCTTTCTTATGAAAAATGAATAATTACTTGCCGCCTTTTAGGGCGTCCATAATTTGCTTGGTGATCTCTTCTACCTGACCCACACCCTTGATACGCACGTATTTAGGGGCTTTAGGGTCGGCCTCAGCAGCCCACTGAGAATAGTAGTCGACCAGAGGGCGGGTTTGCTTTTGGTAAACCTCTAAACGATTGCGAACGGTCTCTTCTTTGTCGTCATCACGCTGAACTAAAGGCTCACCGCTCACATCATCCACACCCTCAGTTTTGGGTGGATTAAAACGAATATGATAAGAACGACCGCTTGCAGGGTGAATCCGGCGACCGCTCATGCGCTCAATAATATCCTCGGCAGGGACATCAATCTCAACCACAAAGTCTAGATCAATGCCGGACTCCTTAAGCGCATCTGCTTGAGGGATCGTGCGCGGGAAACCGTCAAATAAATAGCCGTTTTTACAGTCGTCCTGCTGTAAGCGCTCCTTGACCAGACCGATAATAATATCGTCAGAGACTAAATCGCCTCGATCCATCACCTCCTTGGCGGCGATGCCTAATGGCGTCTGATTCTTGATAGCGGCTCTTAACATATCGCCGGTAGAGATTTGGGGAATGTTGAATTCCTGAGTAATAAAATTGGCCTGTGTGCCTTTACCAGCGCCCGGAGGGCCTAATAAAATAATACGCATGGTTTTTCCTCTACTTATATAATTATAATTGCATCAAAAGCATATGCTTCAACCTAAGTTTAATTGAAGTCCTTCATCAAGGTTGCTATCTGTCTCAAGATATTAAAAAAATTTACGAACGATTTCAAGATCCTCTGCGCTATCCACGCCCGGTGCGGGTGCGGAATCGGTGAGCATGACTTGGATTTTATAGCCGTGCTCTAGGGCTCTTAATTGCTCCAAGGACTCAAGTTGTTCTAAAGGGCCTTGGCTTAAGCTAGGAAACGCACTCAGAAAATGGGCACGATAGGCATATAAACCGATGTGATGATAGGCTTGCATCTGCTCAGGCAAGCGCTTAGGTTCCGTGTTAAAGCTATCGCGTGCCCAAGGAATCGGCGCACGAGAAAAGTATAAGGCCTCAGCAGTTTGCGTTAATACCACCTTAACCACGTTGGGATTAAATAGCTTCTCAAGTTGTTGGATTGGGTAGGCAGCAGTGGCAATGGCTGCCGCTGGAGAGGCAGCTAGCGTGGTCGCTACTTGATTAATCAGCCTTGGTTCAATTAAGGGCTCATCGCCCTGTACATTCACCACTATCGTGTCGGAGCTAAGCTTTAATTGCTGTACTACCTCGGCCAGCCGATCGGTGCCAGAGGGGTGCGCTGCACTGGTCATCAAGGCTTGAAAGCCATGGGCAGTGACGACCTCAAAAATGGCCTCATCATCGGTTGCTACATAGACGGCTTTGGCCGCTGAGGCTTCAGCACGGCGTACCGTATGGACCACCATCGGGGTGCCGGCAATATCGACCAACATCTTGCCAGGTAGACGACTTGAGGCGGCACGTGCGGGCACGACGGCAATAAAATCGGGCTGTTGCTTGGCTAAGCTCATGGCGCTATGGTCTAACTATAACTACTTCGATTTCAGTGTAGCGCTATCAATCGCACGCTCGGGTAGCAAAATAGGCAGCCCATTTTCGATAGGGTAGGCCTTGCCATTTTTATCACAAATTAGGTAGTTGCGATCCTCGCTTAGGCGTAGCGGTGCTTTGGCAATAGGGCAAAGCAATTTTTTAGTAATTAGTTCGTGCATTTTTTTAATTGATTCAACAAATAGAGGCTTAAGTATAAGTCAATTCTGAATCAGTTGCTCAACCCTATCAAAGAATTTGCTATCTGAAAATTCTGCGCGCACTTTTAAAAACCAAAAACGGGCATCGGCAAAGTCGCGACATTTGATGGCATCCTTTTCCGTCATTAGAATAATTTCTTCTTGTATTCCACTAAAATCCGCCGCGCTAAAGGCATGATGGTCAGGAAAAGCGAGTTGCTTTTGCATAGGGATTTGCAGTTCTTTTAAGCTGTTAAAAAAACGTTGTGGATTACCAATACCGGCTAAGGCAGCGATAGGGCGGTGTTGGAACTGCGCTTGCCACGCTGCGACGGCGATGGATTCACCGCTTTGCAGATTGATCATGTCGGTCGGACTTAAGTGCATCGCTAGCTGATAAGGCTTAGTCGTTGAGCTTGAGCTGGCACTGGGTGCGAGTTTGTGGTTGCGATTGGTGATAATAAAATCGACTTCAGCAAGCTTGTCGGCAGATTCTCTTAATGGACCCGCAGGTAAAAGACGACCATTGCCAATGCCACGCTCATCCTGCAGCAGGATTTCTACGTCACGATGCAAGGCGAGATGTTGTAAGCCATCGTCAGCAATAATCACATCAGTCTGGGGGTAGTGGGCGAGTAGGGCTGCAATTGCCAAAGCGCGTTTAGGGTGCACGGCAATGGGCGCATATTGCGCGAGCAGCGCCGGTTCATCACCAATAAGCTCGGCTTTAGCATGAGGGCCAGCGGCGACCCTAGCATCCTTGCCAATGCTTACCCCATACCCGCGGGAGATAATGCCAGGCACTCGACCTTTGCTTTTTAGGGCTTCTGTCAGGGCTGCCACGACTGGCGTTTTACCCGTGCCGCCAACGTAGATGTTGCCCACGACAATCACGGGGCAGGGCGCCTGATAAACACGCAAATAGCCTGTTTGATAGAGTCGCTTTCTAAGCTTTTGAAGCGCGCCGTTGAGCGCTGCCAGGGGAAGTAGGGCTGTACTCAATGCACCACCACTTTGCCACTGCGCCTGCAAGCGCGTGCTGAGCGTGTTGTTCGATTGGCTTTTGCTGGTGTAAGAATGCGTTTTCATTGGACAATCAATTAGCTAGGGAACTTACCCACAAAAGCTGTGGATAACTTTGTGAATAAATCACAAGATGTCTGTTATTATACGTAGCCTAGCGATGATTGTTCAATTACTGGGCAAAATCTCAAAAATGGAATTTACCATTTAAAATCAATAGCTTGTGATGGTTTTATTAAGCGAAGCTTGAGGAGCTTGCTGTAAACTAGCTGTTTCTTGATAAAAAACAGACATTCTCTTAGCTTGTGGACAACTTCAAATAATTTTTAGAAAAAAGCGTTGATACTACCGAATAAAATCGCATCAAGCAATCGCTATAATTAATTTTCAAAAAAATCCTCCATCTCATCATTTTTTAAGAATTCTTGTAAGATAGTAGAAGCCAAATAGGGGTGAAGTTTGAGGATGTACGTGTAAGTGCTTAGTTTCATGAGCGCTTTTGGGATTTGATTTTGTAAAAATCATTAATCCACAAAAAATGTGGATAACTTTGTGAATAACTTAGCGAGTATCCGTAGTTATACGTATCCTCAGGGCAGTTGCTTAAAAAGGGCGCAATATTTTTGAAATATTAATATACCTTATTTTTCAATAGTTTATGGGGATTTATTAAGGTATTAAATTAGAATTGAGCGCTAAGGAATCAATTTTTTCTGTGTTAAACCACTATTTTCGCAGTTGTGGAAAAGTAATTGTCTTTTTTAATAAACGAGTGGATTTTTGCGTAATTATTTGCTATGGACTTGGAAAAAGTACTTTCTGTTACAGAATTAAGTCATCTGATTAGTCAAACCTTGGAGTATCAACTACCCCTATTCCGGGTGGAAGGCGAAATCTCTCAAATCACCAAAGCCTCTTCAGGGCATTATTACTTTTCGATAAAAGATGAGTTCAGTGCTATGAATGCAGTGATGTTTCGCGGGCGTGCGATGGCCTTGGATTTTCAGCCGAAACAGGGGGATATGGTTGAGCTCAAAGGCAAGTTGTCTTTATTTGCGGCCAGAGGCTCTTTGCAAATTCAGGTCGACGAGATGCGGCGCGCGGGTCTAGGCACGCTCTTTGAGCGCTATCTGCAGATACTGGAAAAGCTTAAAAAAGAGGGCTTATTTGATGAAGATCGTAAACTCGCCATTCCCGCCTATCCTCGGCGAGTGGGCATTATTACATCTTTGCAGGCCGCAGCCTTACACGATGTACTAACCGCGTTAAGGCGTCGAGCGCCGCAATTTCAAGTGACGATTTATCCTAGTTTGGTGCAGGGGGCAGAGGCGGTTGATGCGCTGATGCGTGCCTTAACGCAGGCTGAATTACGTCAGGAAGTGGATGTGATTTTACTGGTGCGGGGTGGTGGTAGTTTAGAAGATCTATGGTGCTTTAATGATGAGCGCCTTGCGCGTATGATAGCCGCTTGTACGATACCGATTGTGAGCGGGGTAGGGCATGAGACGGATGTGACTATTGCGGACTATGTGGCCGACTTACGTGCGGCAACGCCCACGGCGGCGGCTGAGCTTATTAGTAAAGCGGCCTATACCTTACCAGCGATCTTAAAGGATTATCATCAGCGGATTGGTCGGGTGATGCTGCAGCTGCTAGCTGAGCGACAAGCTCGTTTTGATGAATTGCAGCCACGTTTAAATCGTCATATGGAACGTATTTTGCTAGATAAAAGCTTGCGTTATGATGAGTTACAGCAGCGTTTAGTGGCACCGCAACGTTTATTGACGCAATATGATGCACAACGCCTACAAATGCAACAAGCGTTGCAACGTCAATGGCTTAATTTATTTACAAATAAACACAAGCTATTGGAGGGGTTATGTTTGCGTTTAGCATCTAGAAAGCCTAATATAGAAGTAGAGTGCGATCGCTTAAGCCAGTGGCGGGAGCGACTCCATCGAGCCGTTGCGCAGCAATTAAAAACTCATCAACAAGTATTTGAGCAACAACGTCAGCTGTTGCATAATATGAATCCGAAGCAGGTTTTGCAGCGCGGATTTTCCATTGTGTATGATGCTGAGGGACAGGTAGTCCGAGATGCGGATCAATTGCGCGTTGATGATGAGCTTCAGTTAGAGTTTGCCAGCGGTCGTGCTGCAGTACATGTCAAATCATTAAATTTTAAGGAGCAATGATTTATGAGTAACTTTACTTTACCTCCATTACCCTATGAGATGAACGCTTTAGAGCCCCACATTTCTAAGGAGACACTTGAGTACCATTACGGTAAGCACCACCAAACCTATGTGACTAACTTAAATAATCAGGTACCTGGTACTGAGTTTGAGGGTAAATCGCTAGAGGAGATCGTTAAGTCTTCAAGTGGTGGTATTTTTAATAACGCAGCTCAGGTATGGAATCACACCTTCTACTGGAACTGCTTATCGCCTAATGGCGGTGGTCAGCCTAGCGGTGCTTTATTAGATGCGATTAATGCTAAGTGGGGCAGTTACGATGCCTTCGTTGAGAAGTTTAACGCTTCTGCTGCGGGTAACTTTGGTTCAGGTTGGACCTGGTTAGTGAAAAAGTCTGACGGTACAGTTGATATTGTGAATACTAGCAATGCCGGTACGCCTTTAACCACGGACGATAAGCCCTTACTTACCTGTGATGTGTGGGAGCACGCTTACTACATCGATACGCGTAACTCTCGTCCTGAGTACTTAAAGAACTTCTGGGCACTTGTTAACTGGAAATTTGCTGAGGAAAACTTCGCTTAATTGCTAGCTTAGTTTACGTCTTTCGCAAGGCGCCTTAACTGTCTACCAGTTGGGGCGCTTTTTGCTGTGCTTATCTTGCGGCTCTTATATCGCGACTTTTTATGCCGCCAATCATTCAACATCATGAGTACAAATAAAGCGACTTTAATCGGTCTTGTGGCTATTTTTCTCTGGAGCTCAATCGTCGGCCTAATTCGTAGCGTCAGTGAGTATATGGGTGCTACCGGTGGGGCCGCCATGATTTATACGGTTGCTTCGGTGTTATTGCTGTGCTCTGTGGGTTTTGTGCGGCTAAAGGACTTTCCTAAGCGCTATTTGGTTTGGGGAAGCGTGTTATTTGTGGCCTATGAGCTGTGCCTGGCTTTGTCCATTGGCTATGCCTCAAATGCCATACAAGCGATTGAGGTGGGGATGGTGAATTATTTATGGCCCACCTTTACCATTGTGGCAGCGATCCTATTTAATCGTCAGCGAGCCAATCTCTTAATTATCCCCGGTTTTTTAATTTCAATCTTAGGCATCTTCTGGGTTTTGGGGGCTGAGCATGGCGTCGATTTTTACCGCATGCTGAGTAATATTCAGACGAATCCCTTAAGCTACGGTTTAGCTTTTTTAGGCACATTGATTTGGTCGGCTTATTGTGTGGTGACGGCAAGAATGGCGCAGGGGCATAATGGTATTACGCTCTTTTTTATGCTGGTGGCGCTCAGTTTGTGGCTTAAATACGGGCTAGAGGCGAACCAAACCATTCACTTTAGCACTGAGGCATTGATTTATTTGATATTGGCTGCCATTGCCATGGGTTTTGGTTATGCTGCATGGAATGTGGGTATTTTATACGGTAATGTCACTATTCTTGCGGGCGCTTCCTACTTTATCCCTGTGTTATCGGCTGCCTTGTCGATGGTGCTATTACGTACACCGCTCTCATGGACCTTTTGGCAAGGGGCGATCATGGTGTGCTTGGGGGCGATTTTATGCTGGTTAGCTACCGGTGCAGGCAAAAAATCATCGCCATGTCGCGCTGAGGCGCCGGATGAGGGCGAGGCCTCATCCGGATCAAGTCGATGTTTATAAACACGCTCGAATGACATCATTAATTGCAGGCACCACAGGCTCACGCTGAAATACCTTGAGGTGCGCATGAATGGCGCCTTGACCATGGGTGGGGAGGGCAATTTCAATGATGGCTTGTGGTTGATTGCTGTCTGGGCTAGGTACCGCACCGCTCCAAATATCGGTTGTGCGAGGACGTACATAAGCGCTTTGCTGATAGGCTTTGAGCTTGTCATTTAAGCACATGGCTAGGACTTCAGGTACTTTGTCGGTGCCTTGATCGAAGGTACGTACATACGTTTCATTGCCCACAGTCTGGGTACCGAATGAGCCACACGCCGTGAGTAATAAGCCGCTAGCTAAGGCAACTGCCGGTAATAATCGTTTTTTCATAAATATCATGCTCCAAATCGTAAAAATACAGTGCCCCTAAGGCACAATGCCTTCCACGCGCTGCCCCACCTGAATCTGATGACGCTCAAACCAGCCCTGATTTACCTCTAAGGCAAATTGTGCCGGTGCAGTGGAGCAAACACTACGCTCATCAAGCGCTTGCATATCGAAAATCTCAATAATAGTGGCATCTTTATCCAGATAAGCAATGCTAAGCGGGATGTAGGTATTACGCATCCAAAAGCAGAGGCGCTCTGCTTGCTCAAACACAAAGAGCATACCGCGCTCCTCCGCCATAACATGGCGATGCATTAAACCACGTTGACGGCTTTGATTGGTAGCGGCAATCTCCACTTCTAAGGTACTGTTGCCAAGCCGTAGCAGTTGCGTTGGTAGTTGAGGCGCTGACTCAGTAGTGGCAGCTTGGCTTGTGGCTGGCATCAGCACGCTAGCCAGCATTAGACTAAGACTAAAGAAGAGGGGTTTAATATATCGCATTGACCGCCGACCTATTCCTTTGTAAATTAATCCTAAGTTCAACCACAGGACTTGAATTATTCGTGTTTAGACTTCATTTTAAACATCGTATTAAGATAATAGACTACTCTAGTATTTATCGCTTGTTAATTATCGGTGCCGATTTGATTTTTAATTTAAAAAATGTCGACCAATACAGAAATTTATCACGCAGCTAAAAAGCAAAAAGCCAAGCTTAAGCCACCTTCTTTTTATCAGGTTTTGATGCATAACGACGATTACACCACCACGGATTTTGTGGTGGAGGTGTTACAGCGGTTTTTTGCCTTAGATATTGAGCGTGCGGTAGCCATTATGCTTAAAGTACATCATGAGGGGAAGGCAGTGTGTGGCGTCTTTAGCCGTGATATTGCCATGACCAAGGTTGAATTGGTTAGGGATTATGCTAGGCAGCATGAGTATCCCTTGCGTTGCAGCTGTGAACCGGTTTAAATAAACGAGTAGCATAGTCAGTAGGTAGCCCTACGTCGACTCAATTTACAGAGGTATATATATGATTTCCCAAGAACTCGAAGTGACGATTCACCTAGCCTTTGTCTCGGCTCGTACGCAACGTCATGAGTTCGTGACAGTTGAGCATTTGCTACTGGCCTTATTGGATAATAATGAGGCGCTTGAGGCTTTGCACGCTTGCCACGCCAATATCCCTTTATTGCAAAAGCAATTACGCAGCTTTATTGAGGATAATACACCCACGCTACCCGAGGGGGATAGCACGGATGCGCAGCCTACGCTTGGCTTTCAGCGGGTGATTCAACGAGCGGTGATGCATGTCAATGCGGTCCAGGGCTCTGCCGCCGATAAAACCAGACGTCAGGTCACCGGAGCGCATATTTTGGTGTCTTTGTTTTCTGAAAAGGATGCGCATGCGGTTTATTTCTTGCAAGAGCAGGAGATTAATCGCATTGATATTATCGAGTTCCTCTCGCACGGACAAAGCAAGGATAAAGCGAGCAAGGATCCGGCATCACAGGCCAATGCGCAGGAGGGAGCGGGGGCAGCTGAGGAGGAACAAAGCACGCCCTTGCAGCAGTGGGCGGTTGATTTAAACGAGCTGGCCGAGCAGGGTAAGCTGGATCCGGTATTGGGGCGTGAGCATGAACTCGATAGAGTGGTGCAGGTGCTATGTCGTCGTCGCAAGAATAATCCGCTCCTCGTGGGTGAGGCTGGCGTCGGTAAAACTGCCATTGCCGAGGGCTTGGCACAACGTATTGTCGCTGCCAAGGTACCCGAGATTTTAAAAAGCGCCAAAATTTACTCGCTTGATATGGGTTCCTTGCTTGCTGGCACTAAGTACCGCGGTGATTTTGAGCAACGTATTAAGTCTTTGCTCAAGCAATTAGAGACGATTGATAATTCTATACTCTTTATTGACGAGATTCACACCATGATTGGTGCCGGTTCGACCTCTGGTAGCACCATGGATGCCAGTAATTTACTTAAACCCGCCTTGTCTTCAGGTAAGTTGCGCTGTATGGGTGCGACTACGTACAAGGAGTATCGCGGTATCTTTGCAAAGGATCACGCCTTATCACGCCGCTTCCAAAAAGTTGACGTGGTTGAGCCTACACCTGAGGAAACCATTGATATTCTCAAGGGCTTAAAAACACGCTTTGAGGATTATCACGAAATTCGTTATAGCCAAGCAGCGATTGAAGCGGCGGTGGAGTTATCCGTGCGCTATTTAAATGATCGCTTTTTACCGGATAAAGCCATTGATGTGTTGGATGAAGCCGGTGCCGCTCAGCGTCTATTGCCTAAATCACGCCAGAAAAAGCTCTTAGGTAAGGCCGAGGTGGAAGCCACGATCGCTAGCATGGCACGAATTCCGGTGGCTGCTGTTTCTAATGATGAGCGAGCGAAGTTGCAGGGCTTGGAGTCCGAGCTTAAATCGACGATTTTTGGTCAGGACGATGCAATTGTGGCCCTGGTTTCAGCAATGAAGATGGCGCACTCGGGTTTAGGTAGAGAGGATAAACCAATTGGTTCATTTCTATTTAGCGGCCCAACCGGTGTGGGTAAGACTGAGGTGACTAAGCAACTCGCTCAGAGTTTAGGCATTGAGCTGATACGTTTCGATATGTCTGAGTATATGGAAGCACATGCGGTATCACGCTTAATCGGTGCGCCTCCGGGCTATGTGGGCTACGATGATGGGGGTTTATTAACCGAGCAGATTAATAAGCATCCACACAGCGTGCTGCTACTTGATGAGATAGAAAAAGCCCATCCAGCCATTTACAACATCCTATTGCAAGTGATGGATCACGGTACCTTGACTGACACCAATGGTCGCAAGGCCGATTTCCGTAATGTGGTGATTGTGATGACGACTAACGCCGGTGCGCAGCATCTTAGTAAACGCAGTATCGGTTTTGCCGAGAGCTCGCAGCAGGGTGATGAGATGCAGGAGATTAATCGCACCTTTACGCCGGAGTTCCGTAATCGTTTAGATGCCATTATTTCCTTTGCGCCGCTAGACCGTGACATTATTTTGCGGGTGGTTGATAAGTTCTTAATTGAGCTTGAGCAGCAGTTACGCTTAAAGCAGGTTGAGGTGGTGTTTAGTGATCGATTGCGAGAGTATTTGGCGCAGCATGGCTTTGACCCGCAAATGGGGGCTCGTCCAATGCACCGCCTGATTCAGGATAAGATCCGCCGCGCCTTGGCTGATGAGTTGCTTTTTGGTCATCTGGCAAATGGCGGTTATGTCAGCGTGGATATTGATGAGGAGGCCAAGGTCTTGCTTGATTTTGAGCAGCCCAAAGTCAAACGACGCAAAAAGGTCGAAGTCGTCGATTAGTAGAGGCGTTTAGAAGCTACCCGGTTATTTGTTTTAGGGCATCTAACCGGGTATTTTTGTTTTTAAAGGCTTATAATTTCTATCTATTCAACTATTTTAATTTTGTCTTATACCATGAAAAAACAATTCATTAGCACGCTCTTAGCATTCAGCCTAGCTGGCGCCGTCAATGCAGAGGTGGTCGTTGGGGTGACTGTCTCCAGCACGGGTCCAGCGGCTGCCATCGGTATTCAATCGCATAATGCGATTAAATTATGGCCTGACACCCTAGGGGGTGAAGCGGCGCGTTATATTGTGTTGGATGATGCGACGGACGTAAGTAAGGCGGTGCGCAATGTACGCAAACTGACGTCTGAAGATGGTATTGACTTACTGGTAGGGCCTAATATTACCGCTGGTGCCTTGGCTATTTTAGATGTGCTGGTGGAGACTAAAACCCCGATGATTTCTTTGGTTGGCTCTGGTTCCGTGGTGCAGCCGGTGAATGAAGGCGGGCGTGAGTGGGCCTACAAAATGTCGCAAAATGATAATCTCATGGCCCAAGCCTTGGTTGAGGATATGCAAAAGCGCGGCTTTAAAACCATTGGTTATATTGGCTACGCTGATGCCTATGGCGATAGTTGGTGGCGTGAGTTTTCCGCAGCAGCCGATGGTAAGCTTGAAATTGTTGCTCGAGAAACTTATCAGCGTACTGATAGCAGTACCATGGGACAGGTGTTAAAGTTGCTCAGCGCTAAGCCAGATGCGATTTTGATTGCCGGTGCTGGTACGCCCACAGTGTTGCCGCAAAAAACCTTAAAAGAGCGTGGTTATGAGGGTCAAATTTATCAAACACATGGTATTGCCACACCTGAATTTTTGCAGGTAGGTGGTGCCGCGGTTGAGGGTACCTTATTCCCTACTGGCCCCAGTGTGGTGGCCCGTACGCTACCGGACGAGCATCCAGCAAAGCAAAAGGCCTTAGACTTTGCTGAAACATACGAGGCAAGCTATGGTGAGGGTACCGCGACGCAGTTTTCCAGCGACGCGTGGGGCGCGTGGGTGCTAGCGGATTCCGCTGTGGCACGCACCTTGGCCGAGGGATTAAAGCCTGGTACCACAGCTTTCCGTGAGGCCTTACGTCAACAGTTAGAGCAGACTAAGGATTTAATTGTACCCACTGGTGTGTTAAATGTGACGCCACAGGACCATCAGGGTTTTGATGCACGTGCAGTGGTGATGGGCCAGGTCAAAGACGGTAAATTCGTGTACGCCGAATAGCTCATTCGACGCCACGGTATTGTTGCGTTATTTAGTAGAGGCAGAGGGTTGTTGACTTTCTGTCTTTGCTTTTTTTGAACGTAGGGTAATGGAGACGATTTCTGATTCTACCCCAATACGGACGGGTAAGCCGCCCCATAAGCCGGCCCCTCGACTAAGGTAGAGGTACATATCGCCAATGTGATAAAGACCCATCAAATAGCCTTGATTCGCCATTTTAGTGACTAGATTCAGCCCCAGCAGTTGGCCGCCATGGGTATGCCCCGAGAGCTGTAGACTCACACCTTTAGCGGCATGGCGCTTGGCGTCAGCGGGGCGATGACTCATGAGAATAATCATATCCTCAGCACTAGTCCCCTTAAGGGCTTTATCAATATCCGGCATCTCTTTGCCAAAGCGCTTGGCCACCGGATCCGTAATGGCGGCAAGCACTATTTCATCACTGCCACGGACAATGCGCACATTTTCATTGATTAATACCGGTAAAAACAGCTCTTCTTTAAAGGTTGTTAGCCATTCGTCTAGGCCTGAATAATACTCATGATTGCCTAAGGAGATCCACACCCCATCCTTGGCAGTGATGCTCTTAAAGGGGCGAATATCGCGGTGACGGTGTTGCGGGGTGCCGTCAATTAAATCACCAGTGATTAGGATTAAATCGGGATTTTCATGCATGGCGATTCTAAGTGTTTCCTCAAGCCATGATTCCGGCAGTAAGCGACTGGCATGGAGATCGGTGAGATGCACCACCTGATAACCATCAAAGGCGGGGGGCAGTTTATCAAACTCCAATTCCAAATGGGTGACATTGGGAAAGCTCACCGCACGCCACACACCGACAGCACAAACAAAGGTTGAAAACATCAACATAAAGCTGCTGTTGAGCGGTGATAAGAGTGCACGTCGCACCCGCTCACCTTTATCGAGGGTATAGCTTAAAGCCAGCAGGGTGTCGCGCAGCAGTAAGGCAATGGCCAACACCATCATGGAAGCATAGGTCCAACCCATGGTCATGACGATCCAAGCGGGTAACTCAGGTGCCGCTAAGCCGCCGGGGAGCAGTTTTTGGATAAGGTGAATCTGAGACGCGAGCAGTACGATGCCGGCATAGCTCAGCTTAAACCACCAACGTAGCGGCAGTGGGCGTATCAGACGTATATAAATATAAATAAAAAGCAGTAGACCAACGAGGTGAATTAACATTTACATCCTTTTGATAGATTGCTTTGCTGCTTTGCTAATTGCTTTTTTAGCGACGCTTTTGCGGACAGCGGGGTGTGGTAGCTTGTCTTTGAACTCGCACAGATCACTAATCCCGCATTGCCAACATTTGGGTGAGCGTGCCGTACAAACGTAGCGGCCATGCAAAATTAACCAATGATGCGCATCTAATAAAAACTCCTTAGGTACCAAGCGCAGTAAGCGTTGCTCCACTTCCAATACGTTTTTGCCTTTGGCAATGCCTGTACGGTTGGAAACCCTGAAAATATGCGTGTCCACCGCCATTGCAATCTCGGAAAAGGCCGTATTAAGCACTACATTGGCGGTTTTACGACCTACGCCCGGCAAGGACTCAAGGGCAGCACGATCATTAGGTACTTCACTGTTATATTGCTCAACTAGAATCTTGGCGGTAGCTAGGGCATTTTTCGCTTTAGTTTTGTAAAGTCCGATGCTTTTAATGGCTTCAGTAAAGCGCTCTAAGCCCATATCCAATAGGTCTTGTGGGGTTTTGACGGTAAGGAATACTGGTTCCATCGCCTTATTAACCGAGACGTCGGTGGCTTGTGCTGATAGTAATACCGCAATTAATAATTGAAAATTATTGTGGAATACCAACTCAGTGGTGGGTTTAGGATTGGCAGCACGAAAACGCTCAAAAATTGCTTGACGTTTTTGTTTATTCATCAGTTCTTATCGTTAGAAGTAGCAACTGCGTTACGGCGTGCCCGTGCTTTAGCTAGGGCAGCGGCAATGGCAGCTTGCTTGGGGTCAGTACGCTCATCTGTCTTGCTGACGGTGTTAGCGAGTTGGGCAGGGCGACTTTGATTTAGACTGCGTGCAGCGGCGGTGGCTAAGCGCTGTTGCTCCGCAGCGGCTTCTTTTTCAAGACGCGCCTCTCGTGCTTGATAATGTTGCCAAGCGGCGCTTGCATCGTCCTGGGTCCATTGGCGTTGAGCCGGCACCATGCTAATACAGTCGACAGGACAGGGGGCAACACAGAGTTCACAGCCGGTACAGCGTGCAGCCATAATCGTATGCATGTATTTATTCGCACCGATAATGGCATCGACCGGACAGGCCTTGATACAGAGGGTACAGCCGATGCAATGACGTTCCTCAATCCGTGCTAGTTGCAATGGCACATGTTCGCCGCATTCCTCCGTATTTAGAGGTAGCGTAGGGCGAGACAAGAGTGCGGCTAGTGCAGCAATGCCGGCTTCACCCCCTGGCGGGCAGCGGTTAATTGCCTCGCCCTCTGCGATGGCTGTCGCATAGGGGAGGCAACCGTCATAACCGCACTTGGTGCATTGGGTTTGAGGTAAAACAGAATGAATTTGTGCGACTAATGGATTCATTGCTTTAGATTGTTTTGCCTCATGATTGTGCGTTTTTAGGGGCGGCTTTATTAGCAGCTGCTGGACTTGTCTTTGTTGCTGCCTTGGTGGCCGTAGTAGACGCTTGGGTGGAGCGTTGAGCTTCAGCCGGAGGCGTGACCGCCGTGCTTGGCGCAGCTTGTGCTGGGGCAGGCGCTTTGGCACTTTGCTCTACGCCCTCGAGACTGCCTTGTTTAGCGGTCGGGGTGTTGGAGCTGCTTGCTTTCGTGGCCGCCTCGGCCGTTGCTTTCGCTGTGGCAGCGGCTTTCTTCGCAGCGTCAGCACGGGCGCGCGCCTCAGCCGCTTGGCGTGCTTTTGCTTCGGCAGCAGCCTTTGCTTCAGCCTCAGCTTTCGCCGCAGCCTCTGCCTCCACTTTTTTCTTGGCCTCGGCGGCTGCTAATAACTTAGCTTCGGCCTCGGCTGCTTCTAGCGCCTCTTGCTTGGCTTTTTCAATGGCCTCTTCGCGCTCTCGCACTTTAGCTTGCTCTGCCTCTTTGGCAGCCTTGCTTGCTGTGCGAGCCGCTTGGCGGGTAGCCGCACGCGCCTTGGCCTCATTTTCTCGGCGAATGGCGATTTCTACTTCAGCTCTGAGGCGTGCCAACAGCTGCTCCTCTTCATCAATTTGAGCTTCATGAATAAAGTCAGCAACCACAGGGAAAATATGATTACGCCAACGGCTACCGGAGAAAATACCGTAATGACCGCTACCCTCAGCCACAAAGGCCTTTTTCTTATCTGCTGGGATATTAGGCGTCAATTCAAGGGCCGCACTGGTTTGACCGATGCCAGTAATATCATCCAGCTCACCTTCAATCGTCAATAAGGCGGTTGCTTTGATGCTGCTAGGATCGATTAAATGATGACCTACATACCAAGTGCCGTTGGGTAAGGCATGATCTTGGAACACGACTTTGACCGTTTGTAAGTAGAACTCTGCCGGTAAATCACACACGGCATTGTACTCATCATAGAAGGTACGGTGCTTTTCTGCTTCGGGTTCATTACCACGCATTAGATCAAGGTAGTACTCGTGGTAGGACTTCAAATGTAAGCGTGGATTCATGGCAATAAAGCCCATCAGCTGCATAAAGCCCGGATAGACTAAACGACCATTACCGGGGTAGCGGGGCGGTACGCGCTGAATCATTTGCGTCTCAAACCAAGCGAGCGAATGGCGGTCGGCCAGGTTATTGACAACCGTCGGTGACTCGCGGGTATCAATCGGTCCACCCATTAAGATCATGCTGAGTGGCACGAGTGGGTCATCTTGTTGAGACATGAGGGAAACCGCACCCATCACTGGCACGGCTGGCTGACACACCGCCATCACGTGTACACGCTTATTGATGGAGTGTAAGAAAGAGATTAAATAGTACACATACTCGTCAAGGTCAAAGGCCCCTTGGTTGACTGGAACCGTACGTGCATCCAACCAATCAGTCACATACACATCAAAATCAGTCAACATACGGCGTACGGTGTCGCGCAACAAGGTCGCATGATGGCCTGAGTAAGGCGCCACAATCAGCACAGAAGGATCGCCGCCAGGGTCTTTGGAGGCACTGCGCTTAAAATGCAATAAATTACAGAAGGGCTTGTTAACCAAGGTTTCAATGCTTACCTTAGCCATTTCACCGTTAATTTCAACCTCATCAATCCCCCATTCTGGCTTGACATACTCCTTGCCAAGCCGGTTAAAGAGATCAAAACGTGCAGCAAAGCGACGTGAACCCGGCACATAGGAATAGGGGCTGAAAGGGTTGGTAAAGGTTTCTGCTACTAGTGACGATGCATAGCTCAAAGGCGACAGCATCAGACGATTCATTTCATAGATGTTGTATAGCATGATTGCTCTCCCCAGCGTGTGCCATAAAAGCCGTCAGCACGAGCGCAAGTTGAAGGTGATGATGATAGAACTACCAGTATTTTTCTACAGCTAAGTTGCCTAAATTACCACGGCGACCGGATTTAAATCCTAACTCGCCCAAGCGCTTACGCGCTTCAGTGGTCATGCCTGGATTGCCGCACAGCATAATGCGTGCGACCTCCGGATCCATCGCATGTCCGGCAAGCTCCGCTAACTCACCACTAACAATTAAGTCAGTGAGACGCTTTTGCGGATAGTCTTGATGTGCTTCGCGCGTCGAAATGGCTAAGTAAACAAAACGATCACCATATCGCTCCTTGACATCTTGTATCAAGTCAGTATAAGCGAATTCATTAATAAAACGAGTACCATGGCATAAAATCACACGATCGAAGCTTTGCCATGTTTTTTCATCGCTCAGCATGGGTAAAAAGGCGGATAAGCCGGTGCCTGTTGACAGTAACCATAAATCGCCGCCTTGAGGGAATTGATCAATGGTTAAAAAGCCAAAGACCGATTTGTCTATATAAATCGTATCACCGGCTTCTAATTCATAAAGACTGGGACTGAACAGACCGTCGGATACCAAGGTGGCAAAGAATTCAAGCTGTTCATCGTCCGGCTGATTTACCATAGAAAACGCACGCCACGTCATATCCGCAGCGGGCGGTGTTTTTTCATCCTCGTCTAAACCCAGGGCTAGACCTAAGCGTGCGTACTGCCCCGGCTTAAAACTGAACTCAGGACTACGTGTGGTTTTAATTGAGAACAGTTTGCCTGGAACCCAGATCTTTTTATCTACAACAGTCTGGACGGTATAAGGTAAATCAGAAACTTCAGTCATTGCGATGTCATTATCTTTCTAAATATTGTAGTTTATTCTCAACCCCGTTCCACTCGTCCGCATCAGGCAAGGGCTCACGGGTACGGGTAATGGAGGTAAATAAGGGCGTCAACTCAGCGTTTAACTGGATAAAGTGGACTTGATCCTCGGGTACATCCTCCTCCGCAAAAATTGCATTTGCCGGACACTCGGGGACACAGACGGCACAGTCAATGCACTCATCAGGATCAATCACTAAGAAGTTAGGACCCTCTAAGAAACAGTCCACAGGACAGACGTCCACACAGTCGGTGTATTTACACTTAATACAGTTTTCAGTTACTACATGTGTCATGATGAAGACAACTCCAAATAAAATCGGGCGATAAAAGCGCACCCTTTAGAATTACGTTATTTTAACCAATCCTAAGCACTGAAGTGTTGAAAACCCTTTACTGTGATAATGTATTGAATAATTGCGCTTTTTATCGGATATGAAATGATTATTAATTCATTATTGGACACGGATTTATATAAATTCAGCATGATGCAGGTGGTGTTACATCAGTTCCCTGCTGCTCATGCAGAGTATCGTTTCAAGTGTCGTAACGACAATGTGAATTTACGTCCCTACATTGATGAGATCCGAGAGGAGGTCAGGCATTTATGCAGTCTGCGCTTTAAGCAAGATGAGCTTGATTATTTGCGCAGTTTACGCTTTATTAAGTCGGATTTTGTGGATTTTCTCGGCTTGTTCCAACTCTCCGAGCGTCATTTCTTTATCGGCGAGGGCGACTCACCTAATGAAATTTCAATTGAGGCAAAGGGGCCTTGGTTACATACCATCCTTTTTGAGATCCCCGTCCTTGCCATTGTAAACGAGGTTTATTTTCGTAATAACTACCCAAGCATGGATTTGGCGGAGGGGCGGCGCCGTCTACAAAGTAAAATTGAGCAGGTGCATGCCTTTGACCCAGAAGCGGCGTTTTTCCGATTGGCGGAGTACGGTACGCGGCGTCGTTTTTCTCGTGAATGGCATTATGAAGTGGTCAGAACCCTGCGTGAGCAGATGGGTCAATGCTTTGTGGGTACCAGTAATGTGCTATTGGCGCGTGAATATGATACCTTGCCCTTAGGTACTATGGGGCATGAGTATTTGCAGGCGTGTCAGGCATTGGGACCGCGCTTACGTGATTCGCAGATATTTGCTTTTGAGCGTTGGGCTCGGGAGTATCGTGGTGACCTAGGGATTGCCTTATCCGACGTTTATGGATTAGATGCGTTTTTACGTGATTTTGATCTCTATTTTTGTAAGCTCTTCGACGGAGCGCGGCATGATTCAGGCGACCCCTTTGAATGGGGTGAGCGCATGCTGGCTCACTATCAATCGCATCGTGTAGACCCTAAAAATAAATCCTTAATTTTCTCCGATGGTTTGGATATCCCTTTAGCCATGAAAATCGCCGAGCGCTTTAAGGACCGCTGCAAAACCTCCTTTGGTATTGGCACGAATTTGACTAATGATATGGGCGTGCCGGCCTTACAGATTGTGATGAAGATGGTGCGTTGCAATGGTCAACCGGTGGCTAAGATTTCCGATGAGCCTAGCAAGACCATGTGTGATGATCCAGCCTATTTGGCTTATTTACGGCATGTGTTTAATATGCCGACACCCGATGAGGCTGCCACCATTGCAAGAGATGCGGGTTAAGCGCCTAGGTTGAGATAAGCGCCATCAGGGTGGCGCCGATTTCCTCAGCCTGAGCGACCTGCGCTACACCGAGTTGCTTGGGCGCTAGGATTTGCGCTTGGCTTGCTGCCGCTGTGTTTAGAATAATGGCAGGCACCGCCTCATTTAAGCGCCATCCTCTGCAGATACGTTGTAGTTGCTTCAGCGCAGCCGTGCCATCCGTACCCGCAGCGATAATGGCACTATAGTAGCGCCCCTCGATCTGCCCCAGTAATGGATAGTAGTAATGGTCAAAAAACTCCTTCATTTGACCACTTAAGCTAGCGAGATTTTCTGGCGCACAAAATAAATAGGCGTGCGCACTGAGTAGCTCCGCCAAGCTCACCTCAGCCGCCTTTTTTACTAGCACTTGGTACGGCGTATCATCCATACTCGCTAACTCATCAATCAATGCCTCAGCGGCTGCCGCTGCTGCCTTTGCCGCCTGCTCGGAGGCGCCCGTGCGGCTGTGCCAAATAATGAGTAGCGTTTTATGTTTAGTTTGCATCGGCAACTCCATGCTAAGGGGCAGTGTGATGAAATATCAAAGCCTTTTCAATAATCTCGGTTGCAACGAGTGTAAGCGGTACAATAGTTATCATGGTAATGCACTACCGTCATGGTTAATGACCCTGGTGCATAAGTATATAGCCTAAGTTTATCAATCCTTATTGTAGACTGATGGCTTGCAGTAGCAAACTACATTCATTGATCCATTTTTTAAGTAATCTACATGATTAAAAAAGTGCTTGCAGGTGAGGATGACCACCATTTTAGTGAGTCTTGGTTAAGCCCTATTTATGAAGACTTGACTGAGGAAGACGCAGCGAAACTACGGCTGGCGATTGAGTGGGCTGAAAAGCATCTCACTGGCAAGTCCATGTTTACGACTGAGCCTTGTGTGCGTCATGCCAAAGGCGTATTGCACTCCTTATCCTTGTTGCAAATGGATGTGACCTCAATGATTGCCGGTATCTTGGCTTCATTGCCGAGCGAGCCGGATCCAAAGCAAGCACACGAGATTCGCCAAGAAATTTTGGCGCTTTTTGGGCTAGAGGTGCTGAATTTAGTCCAAGGGACTCGTCCCTTAATTCGTATTGGGGCTCAAGCCACGCTGGCTGAAAAAAAAGACAGTGAGCAAGTGCAGGATCAGCAGGAGATGTTGCGTAAGATGCTGCTGGCTCTGGCTAGTGATTTGCGCATTGTCATCTTGCGTTTGGCTTCACGCCTACAGACCTTACGTTGGTATAGTGATTCCAAGCGGCCATGTCCACTGATATTGGCTCAACAAACGCGTGATATTTATGCTCCCTTAGCTAATCGCTTGGGGATCTGGCAGATTAAATGGGAGCTAGAAGATCTTTCCTTCCGTTTTTTAGAGCCGGCAATTTATCGTGATATTGCCAATAAATTAGAGGTGCGCCGGACTGAGCGTGAGGAATTGGTGCAGCGCTTTATTGATAAGCTCAATACCAATCTGCAGCAGCTTAATATTCATTCTGAAGTGACGGGGCGAGCGAAGCACATCTACAGTATTTACAATAAAATGCGCAATAAAAATCTCTCGTTCGAGGAGATTTATGATTTACAGGCGATACGTATTATCACCGAGACCGAGCGTGATTGTTATACCGTATTATCATTGACGCATTCATTGTGGACCCCGGTGATGGATGAGTTTGATGACTATATCGCACGTCCTAAACCCAATGGTTATCGCTCTCTGCATACGGTGGTGCAGGACGAAAGCGGACGTAATTTTGAAGTGCAAATTCGCACCCACGAAATGCATCAGTTTGCCGAATACGGTATGGCAGCACATTGGCGCTACAAGGAATCCGGCGCCAAAGGTGGCGAAACCACGGCATCTAGTCTTTACGATCGGCAGATTTCTTGGATGCGGCAGTTATTGTCGTGGCGTCGTGAAGAGGGTATTTCTGAACAAGAGGCCACGCAGCTACAAGAGCAGGTCTTGGCGGCAGGTGATACGGACGAGGTGCTGTCGCTTGAGCCTGCGGCAAGCACTAGCAGTACGGCAAAGGCAGCCACCACCGCTACCCCTAAAAGTAAAGAGGCCAAGCCAGTTAAGGCAGCGCTTGACAAAGACAGCGAAGCGCCTGAGGCGGCGCCGGCACGGATTTATGTACTAACTCCGCAAGCACGAGTGATTGAGTTGCCTGAGGGAAGTACGCCGGTTGACTTTGCCTATCGCTTGCATACTGATTTAGGGCACCGTTGCCGGGGCGCCAGGGTCGACGGCCAGCTAGTGTCTCTTAATACGCCTTTACAAACCGGGCAAACGGTGGAGATTATAGCGGCTAAATCAGGTGGTCCTTCACGCGATTGGTTAAATCCGCAATTGGCTTATCTGGCCAGTCCGAGAGCCCGTGCCAAAGTGCGTCTTTGGTTTAATGCCATTGAATTGCAAAAACGCATTGTGAGCGGTCAGGAATTGGTTGAAAAGGAATTGCAGCGTCTCGGCAAGACCGCCACCAATCTTGAGCACTTAGCTGAAAAGCTGGGCTTTAGCCAAGCTGAGGATCTCTTTGTGGCGGTGGCAAAGGATGAGTATAGCCTTAGAAATATCGGCTTAGCCTTTACCGAGCCTGAAGCGGTGGGACCAGATGATGAGGTGCTAGCGCGACTCCAATATAGCCACAGTCAGAGTGATAGTAAAAACGGGGTCTTAGTGGTTGGGGTGGATTCATTGCTGACGCAATTAGCACGTTGTTGCCATCCTGTGCCGCCGGATAAGATTCATGGTTTTATTACCCGTGGTCGTGGTGTGACCATTCACCGTGAGGGCTGCCCAAGTCTTAAGGCTTTGCAACTAAAGTATCCAGAGCGAATTATTGAGGTAGATTGGGGTAATACGGCGGACCGTATTTACCCGGTCAATATCGCCGTGAGCGCCTCCGATCGTCCTGGTTTGATTCGAGATATTACCGAGCTTTTTGCTAAGCACAAAATGAATGTTGCCGCTTTAAATACACAAAGCCGTCAAGGGGTGGTGAATTTATTATTTACCGTTGAGATTAAAGACGGTGAGCAAGTGCCTAAGGTTGTGAATGCCATTGCGGAAATGCCTGAAGTGCATTCTGTGAATCGTTCTTAGTCTGAAATATCTTCGGGCAATTTAGGTTAAAATCAAGAGTTTATATGAATACGATGAATCTGCGGAGGTCTCTTGAGAGAGTATAACTATCCTGATGAATCAGGACATTTCGGGCGGTTTGGCGGTCGTTTTGTGGCCGAGACCTTAGTGCACGCCTTGGATGAGCTAAAGGAAGCCTATGCCAAATACAAGGATGATCCCGATTTTCTAGCTGAATTTCATTATGAATTAAAGCATTTTGTCGGTCGCCCTAGCCCCGTGTACCACGCTAAGCGCTGGTCAGAGATCTTGGGAGGTGCGCAAATCTGGTTCAAACGTGAGGATTTAAATCACACCGGAGCGCATAAGATTAATAATTGTATCGGTCAGATTTTACTCGCCCGTCGTATGGGCAAGACGCGCATTATCGCTGAGACTGGTGCTGGTCAGCATGGCGTCGCTACCGCTACCGTTGCCGCTCGTTATGGTTTAGAGTGCGTGGTCTATATGGGCGCCGAGGATGTACGTCGGCAAGCGCTTAACGTCTACCGCATGAAGCTGTTAGGCGCTACTGTGGTGCCTGTCGATAGCGGTTCCAAGACGCTTAAGGATGCCTTAAACGAAGCCATGCGTGACTGGGTGACGAATGTCGATAATACTTTCTATATTATCGGTACGGTTGCTGGCCCCATGCCTTATCCAGAGATGGTACGTGATTTCCAATGCGTGATTGGGCGTGAAGCGATTGAGCAGATGCAGGAAGCGGCTGGTCGTCAGCCCGACGTGGTGACAGCGGCTGTGGGTGGCGGTTCGAATGCGATCGGTATTTTCCATCCCTATCTGAGTAATGAGCATGTGCGCTTAGTCGGGGTTGAGGCAGGCGGTAAGGGGGTCGATACCAAGCTCCATTCAGCCTCGATTAATGCGGGGCAAGTTGGTGTGCTGCATGGTAATCGCACCATGGTGATTCAGGATGAAAATGGTCAGGTACAAGGCACCCATTCTATTTCTGCGGGTTTAGACTATCCCGGCGTGGGCCCTGAACATGCCTTATTAAAAGAGCTTGGTTTGGCGAGCTATGAAATCGTTAATGACGACGAAGCCATTCAGGCTTTCCACGATTGTTGTGCGATTGAGGGCATTATTCCGGCTTTAGAGTCTTCGCACGCATTAGCGTATGCGGCGCGTATCGCACCGCAAATGGCGCAGAATCAGATCATTTTGGTGAATTTATCTGGTCGTGGCGACAAGGATATTCACACCGTTGCCGACTATGGCAATATCCAGTTGTAGTAGGGGCAATACATGTCTATTAAACGAATTGATGAGGCTTTTGCACGTTGTGGTGAGCGCACGGCATTAATCCCTTTTATTACTTGCGGTGACCCGAGTGCTGAAGCCACGCTAGCGATGATGCATGCGATGGTTAAAAGTGGCGTGGATGTGATTGAATTGGGTGTGCCTTTTTCCGATCCAATGGCTGACGGTAAGGTGATTCAATTAGCCACCGAGCGGGCGATTGCTAATGGCATGACGCTTAAGGGAGTGATTGAGGTGGTGCGCCGGTTCCGTGAGGATAATCAGCATACGCCTATTGTGTTTATGGGTTACGCTAATCCGATTGAAGCGATGGGCTGGGAGCAATTTACGCAAGCGGCAGCAGAGGCCGGTGTGGATGGTGTGCTAATCGTGGATTATCCACCTGAGGAGTTCGCTGAGGTAGCGCCTTATTTTGAAGCGGCTGAGTTGGCACCAATTTTCTTGATTGCACCGACTTCAACGGATGAACGTATTAAAAAGGTCGGTGAAATTGCCAAGGGTTATGTATACTATGTGTCACTTAAGGGGGTGACAGGCTCCGGCGCTTTAGATACGGATGATGTTAAAATCAAGGTTCAAAATATCAAGCGCTTTGTTAATATTCCCGTCGGTGTGGGCTTCGGGATACAGGATGTTGACAGTGCTCGCGCCATTGCTGCCGTAGCAGATGCCGTGGTGATTGGCAGTAAGTTAATTACGACCGTACAGGCTGCGTTAGCGGGACAAGTTGAGGAGCGTCATGCCGAGTTGGCCGCTGCGGCTGCGGGTGCTTGGTTAGCCGATATTCGCCAAGGCCTTGATACATTAGAAAAAGAGTAATATTCATGAGTTGGTTAGATAAGATTTTACCCCCGCGAATTAATCGCGAAGATAAAAATACTAAACGCGTTCCCGAGGGTGTTTGGGTTAAGTGTCCAAGCTGTGACTCGGCACTTTATAGTGATGAGCTAAAAAAGGCCCTGAATGTGTGCCCTAATTGTGGTCACCATATGCGTCTTAATGCCCGTGCCCGGATTGATTCTTTATTGGATCCCGAAGACAGGGTAAAGATTGGTGAGCATTTACGCTCCGCCGATCCGCTGAAGTTTAAGGACTCTCGCCGCTATACCGAGCGTCTTAGTGAAGCGGTTAAAGACACCAAGGAAAGTGATGCGCTGGTGGTAGTGGGCGGCACTATTATGCGGATGCCGGCAACCCTTGCTTGTTTTGAATTCGGCTTTATGGGCGGTTCAATGGGCTCGGTGGTGGGTGAGCTATTTGTGCGCGGGGTTCAGCATGCAATTGAGAATCGCACTGCCTTTGTGTGTGTCAGTGCCTCCGGTGGGGCGCGTATGCAGGAGAGCTTGTTTTCGCTGATGCAAATGGCCAAGACCAATGCGATGTTAACTCGTTTGTCTGAGGCTGGCTTACCTTTTATCAGCATTCTGACCGATCCGACCATGGGTGGTGTGTCCGCCAGCTTTGCGTTTATGGGTGATGTGGTGCTGGCTGAGCCTAATGCTTTGGTGGGTTTTGCTGGTCCACGGGTGATTGAGCAGACAGTGCGTGAGCAATTGCCTGAGGGCTTCCAGCGTGCCGAGTTCCTGCTGCAAAAGGGTGCCTTAGATATGGTGGTGCATCGTAAGGAGATGCGCGAAACAGTTGCCCATCTGATTGCTTTATTAACCCAAAAGTCTGAACAGGCAGTGGGCGAATAGCCCGTCATTTTTTGTACGGATAGTGTAAAGGCCGGGATGTTTGTGTATCTCGGCCTTTTTAGTTTGTTCAGGGAGATTGGTAAAGCGCTTGGCTTGGAAGAGACTAATCAGCAGCCGCAGCCTCCATAGCCCCTAAATTTGCAGAATAATAATTCCCATCACAATGATCGCCACGCCAGTGATGCCTTGTCTGCCTAAGCGCGACTTAAAGAGGATGCGATCAATGGCGACGGTACCTAAAATACCCAAGCTGCCCCAAACAGCATAGGCGATGCCCAGAGGAATATAACGTACGACAAAACTCAGTAAAACAAAGGCCAAGATAATAAAGATAATACTGCCTGCGGCCCAGACTTTTTTCTTAAAGCCTTTGGAGCGTTTGACGCAATAATTTGCGAGGAGATCGAGCGTCACGGATCCTAATAATAAAGAGGCGGGAATAATCATAGCGCCACCTCCGTGCTTGTTGATGGTTCTGCTGATGGTTTTGCTTTACTAGCGCTTTCATCCGCTGTGCTATCAAAGGTGATAAGCATGAGTCCTAGCATCATTAAGCCAATGGCAATAATCTCTTTAAGATTAAGGTACTCGCCAAATAGCATAATACCCGCCATGGTCGTTAAGCTTAAGCCCAAGCCCTCCCAAATGGCGTAAGAAACGGCCAGTGGAATGCGCACGACGGCACGGGAAAAGGCATAAAAGGAAAATGAAATCATGGCCACCATCAAGGGGTAACCAAGGAGCGGCGAACTTAGGGATGCATACTTCATGCCAATAGTACTAATTACCTCTGCCACGATTGCCAGAAATAACATGAGCCAATAATACATGTGAACCTCGTTTAGACGTCGCTTTTTGCTGTGACGGAACACGCCATAAGCGTCTTGTAATTGCAAATACGTCTGAATTGTTAATTAGATGGTGTGTTAATGACGATTAAACACACAAGGGGAAGACAACTAAGAGGAAGGAAGTGACGCTATCGACCGCCGCGCCAGCCGATTTCGTAGAAATGGTGATGTTGAAGAAAGGGTGTAGAAAATTGAGGAACGATGCTTAAAAAAGACATAAAAAAGTTTCAGGAACCATTCGTGGTGGCAATTATAGCATGGATTCTATTCAAAGAAGGATGTCGCTGCTACATAGATGATTTCTGAAAACAATAAGCTCTCCCTTAACTTAACACTAGCGCACATACGCCCTCTCTAAACTGGTGTATTCATTGATTTTGCTCAACGTTTGACAGTGAGTCTAGGGTTTAGAATACAATTGTTAGGGTTAGCCCTAGTCTTTTAATTGTCACGCAGTATTTCTCTTTACAAAAATCTGCCATTGTGATGTATTAGAACGATTAGCGATGGTTTTCGACACAAAATTATGTAGCGCCAATCTTAAGTCTGCTGTTGTATTTATTGACTTCATTGCGTCATTTGATTTGCTTACACTATAAACGGCTTTGTGTTATTGTGATTTTTCTGTTAGCCTACTTTTCGTTGTTGTTTGAAGTTTTTTGGGAGGGTGTAAGGTATTTTGTGTAACTTGATTTTT
>NZ_KV793523.1:0-1203 GCF_001808505.1 Oligella sp. HMSC09E12 | reverse complement strand
TTTATCAACAATTGCCGTAAGACCCCTTCCTTTAGGTGTGGGATGTAAGGCAAGTATTTTTTAGTTTAGGATTTTTTACGCATGAAAACCCTCAAGTTACGAATTCGAGATAAGCACGCTAAGGCACTGGACGAATTAAGTCGTTCGGTGAATTTCGTGTGGAATTACGTTAATGACTTGAGTTACACGCATTTGCAGCGCACGGATAAGTTCTTTTCGGCTTATGATTTAAGCGAGTACACCAAAGGCAGTGGTGAGTTTTTAAACTTACACAGTCAAACGATTCAGGCGGTGAATGAAACGTATGCAAAGAGTCGTAAGCAATTTCGTAAAGCGAAGTTAGCATGGCGTACTAATCATCCAAAGGCAAAACGTAAATCGCTTGGTTGGATTCCGTTTAAGAAGTCGGCCATTAAGCACGTGGCTTCCCGTCAGATGGGATTGAAAAGTTTAAAAAAGCACCTTGCAGCTAAGCCTAGGCAAAGGCAATCAGCTCATGATTGATCTGTGGGATAGTTATAACTTAAGCTTGTACAGCATCAACACACTAGAGATTGTGCAAGATAGCCGTGGGCGTTGGTATGCGTGTATCACAGTAAAAGACTTCCCTAAAAAAACGTGTGGTACAGGTAAAGTCGGGATTGATTTAGGGTTAAGTTCGGCAGCGGTGGCATCCAATGGTGATACCTTAGAAACGAAACAAACACAGCAGTGGGCTAAACCCTTAGCCATTGCACAAGGTGCAAGGAATAAAAAGCGAGTTAAGGCGATTCATGCTAAGATAAAAAACACTCGACAACATATGATTCATCAATTCACCACTAAGCTAGTGAAAGAGAACGCTTTGATTGTGGTGGGTGATGTAGCGAGTAATCAATTTAACAGTAAGAAATCAGAACTAGCCAAGTCCGTCTATGACGCTGCTTGGTTTGAAATCAAACGGCAATTGACTTATAAATGCGAGCACGCAGGTTGCCGTTTTGAGGTCGTATCAGAACGATACACTACCCAAACGTGTTCGTGCTGTGGCAATCGTGACAGCAGTCCGAAAGGTAGAGCAGGTTTGCGAATAAGAGAATGGACGTGTGCGCAGTGTGGCACAAGGCATGATCGAGATATCAACGCCAGTCGGAACATTCTTGCGGTCGGGCTTGGCCGTCTGGAAGCAGGAATCCCATCCCTTTAGGGAGGGGAGGAAGTCAA
>NZ_KV793522.1:0-17086 GCF_001808505.1 Oligella sp. HMSC09E12 | reverse complement strand
TATGTATGAGTGACAACTATCTTGACAAATACCGTGCTCAGTCAAAATTTTAACAATCTCAACTTTCAGCTTTTTATAGCGACTGAAGGTCTGATTAACTGGATCAGTATCATAGCAATGCACTTCATTGCCGGTAGATTTTAAATATTGGGCGAGTAGGGAAGCGACAAAGCTTTTGCCCACGCCACCTTTGCCTTGTAACACAAAATGAATCTGTTTCATTATTTTCCTTAAATGAAAAAACCGCCCTTTAAAAGGCGGCTTGTAAGTTAACTATGGTTTCAAGCATCCCGATTCTTTCTACGGCCACAGCTCATATTTGAGCTTGTTGATAACGGAATCTAGTTTCTGTCGGGATGTTTCGTCCAGTGAGTCAAACCCACGGTCGTAAGCCCAATAAATTGCAGCTACTTCTTCTGCTGTTACTTCTATTGTTACCTCAGCGTCTCTTGCAACATGTGAGTAGTCAGGTTTGTCAAACATGAACTGCTGATCTGCAAAAAAAAACCCGCCTAGTTGGCGGTTTAAATTTCTTATTTTGTCTATCTATCTATGTCTTTCTCAATGTCAATTAGCATTGGTATTTGTTCAATAATTTTAGGAATTGATTGTTGGATCGTTTCCCAAACGATTTCCATATTCATTTCAAAATAACCATGTGCTATTCGATTTCTCATCCCTCTCATGGCTGTCCATCTTAAATGTTCAGTATTTTGAGTGAATTCAGGGTGTAAACTCAAAAGCTTGTTGGCATTTTCTCCAATAATCAAAAGATTTAGGATCACAGCTTGTGAGGTCTTTGTGTCTTTTATAAACTCATCTAAATCTAGATCTTTCGTATAAGAGTCAATGTAGTTAGCTGCTTGAAGAATTTCTTCTAAATACACATTAAGATCTTTTTGTTTTCTCATAAAGGGATGGCCTCTTTTAATATAACTTCCACAAAGTGCTTAGAAATGTCCTTTGATGTTAAAAGATCGACTTTAACGCCTAAAAGTGTTTGCAGCTCATCCTGAAAACCACCAAGATCTAAAAGTGTAGTGCCTTTGTTAGCGTCAATTAAAAAATCAATATCACTGTCTTCATTATCAGTTCCTTTGGCAACCGAACCAAAGACTCTAAGATTATCAAGAGTTTTGTATTTATCTAATATTGAATAGATTTCATGGCGCTTTAGCTGGATAAGTTCAGATGGTCTCATAATTGCCTCCATGCTTTAATCAATACTCTTATTTTATCAAAGATAGTAAAGAGTACTTACCAAAGCAGACTGGATCACTTATAGTGTCCAGTCTCTTTTCTGCCGCCTGTTCCAGCCTGTCATCTTGATTACTGACGTTTCGCTAGTCGTTCCCTCGTTATCCTGTATTCTATCTATATAGAGCAGGGAGGCCTAGCCATTTCGTCACGTGATTATCCTTTGATACTGTCTCTGCGACAATACCATTGTCAACCATCACACAAGAGTATTTCGGTGGGGTGGTTGCGTAGCCACCACGTCGGAGCGGACTCTTAATTCTTTGGTCGCCGGTTCATGTCCGGCTGGGGGGACCAGTCACCTATATTTGATGATATGTGATCAAATTTAATTAAACCCAATTTTCTTCCTAAGCCTTTGCTTTGTAAGGGTTTAATGTCAAATAGTATATTCAATATAATTGTTCTAAATACACTTACAGCGAGCTATTTTTGTAGGTATTTTTAGCTATCAATACCTACTTCAACGCTGTATTCATGCTTAACTTTTCCCCAAAAAATCAAATTAAGACCCGAGCAGGTTTTTACTGGGTTAATACAGTTAATTGCAAGGGGGCTTTTGGAGTGCTTCAAAGCGAAAAATTTTTGATAAGCCTATGTCTTGGGACTTTAGCAGTCCAATTGCTCAGGGTTAATATTAAGCGCTTTTGCTATTTTCGCTCTGGCTGACAACGTAGGGGTTGTGGAGTTCTCAAGCTGGGAGTAAGCAGACTGAGAGATGCCTATATTTTCAGCCGCTTGAGCTTGAGTAACACCTAAGTATTCTCGCCAGGCTTTTGCCGGTGAGTAGCCCTTATCAAATATGAGGTCGACAACTTGACTAGGTACACCATGCTCAAGATTTATTTTGGGCTGCTGTATAAGCTTGGGCTGCTGTATAAGCTGCAAGTAGTCTTCATAAGGAAGGACGACATACTCAGGCTCTCCTTGCTTATTACGGATAATTTGTTAGTTAATATGTGCGTTCATCGCGTTTTCACCTCTTCAATAGACACGATACTGATAACGGTATCGTAGTTAATGTTATCTATGCCGGCACTCATCAATTTGGTGGTACTATTTGGTCAAAGAAGCGTAAAAAAGAAATGATCGGACAGCTAGTGTGACATAGGGGACATCATGGAGGTATTTTCAATACAGATATGCTTAAAAATAATTTCAGATTAGATATTCTTTTTTTGGTAGTTTCAATGGTGGGTGTGCAGTCATATCAACAATTTTAATGAAGCCATCACCCTTGATATAATGGAGAACATATTCTGATGTAAGGTAGCCGTGTTTGCCGCTCTTATATTCAGGAATGCCGATATGATAATGCCATAGGTTGTAGTTCTGAGCATACTGAACCTTACACAACCGGTTGGGGTCATCCTTAGGTACAGCATCAGGCATTTTATTTCTTCCCGGAAGTCCAGAAAATCCGTAATTAGCTACATGCCTAGCAAAGTCTCCGATTTTTTGGATGTCTTTTTCTGGGAAATTTTGCATTTCCTTTAAGAAAATCTCACCGAAGTAGACAGCGATCGACATCTTTAAATGCTCTTAACCCAATCAATAAAGGACTCTTGATCAATATCACTGGGCATTTTTACAAAATTACCTTCGACTCTAGTTCTCATCCTTTCAATATCAAAATTGAAGCTGTGTTGTGAAACTTTATTGAAGAAAAATTCTTTGATGTAATCATTGTCCATAATGCCACCTTTAGGTGTATTCAAAAAAGGGGCCTCTTCATGGGTCATATCACGTAGTTTCCACGCTTCATATTGGCCGTATTCACGCCTGACGAGATGAAGAATGCATAATTCATCGTCATTATATTTGTTGATTTCTAAATGAGAAGGGGGTAATGGGCTACGACCATGAGCTTTGTATTGATGATAAATTGATTCTACTACTGGACCGTGATTCCAACATGATATCTCTTCATCAAAAAGCTTGCAGTCAAGCAAGGCTAGTGTATACCCTTGTCCGTAATATAATAGTTTTTGTAATTTGAGGTTGGTGACTACTGATTCCCCATCTTCTTCATCAATAGGGGAAAGGAAGAAATCAGCCACATCTTTAGCGTTTAGCATGACATTTCCTTTGTTAAACCGTGTAGCATTCGCCAGATATTTTTCAATTGTAATACTAAATCAAATGACTGGACAACTCGCTTGATAAATACCACAATGGGGGGTGTTTCTAATGGTTGTATCACTTTTCTAAACTCCTCAGAGTTTACGATGTTCAGAAATGCACTTCTTCAGTTAAAGAAAAAAACATTGACAGGCACAAGTACTCAAGTTTATGGTGTGGCTGTCGTCACAGGATACTCAAAAAGTGATGTGTTCGATATAGTTTTTATTTAGATTCATGCAGGGGTATCACTAATATTTCTATTGCTGATTTATTGTTTTGTGAAAATATTTTTTGGTGGATATCTGCATAAAGAGTGACTTCTGCTAACCATTCTCTAAATTCTTAAATCATGAAATCATTGATGGCTCCCATTAAGGATGCTGGCGTAATGCTAGATGCCCACCATGTTTTTTTGGCTTTGTTGAGCGGTGATGAAGTTGTTGAATTGAAAACACGCAGCCTAGCCCAATCATAAAAATCAGATACTACAGAGCTCTTAGAGAAAATAAAGGTTTAAGTCCCACAGTTCACTGTCCAAAGCTTTCCTGACGAGACTTTTTTGGACTAAGGATAAAACCCAAGTACCGTATTCTCCTCTCCCTCAATAATATAAGTTTTTTATAATAACCAGGTAAATGCTAGCTCTTGCCAAAAACAAGGTCATTTTCTTCTTTGTACCCTAAAGACAGGAGATATTTCTCAAACTCCATGACGTCTTTCCTGCCAAGATATGCGATTTCAATATTTTCTGAACTTGGACTCTGAGGATAATAAGAAATCATTGCGTGGGCAGTTAACCCTGGTGCATTTTTAATTATGTCTGGGGTGAACAACTCATGAGGGATTCGATCCAATCGCGTGTAATGTTGGGAGTTAAATGAAAATACGTATGGGCCATACAAAATCGTCCACCGAGTGGCAATCACAATACAACAAAACAATACGACCCACTTAAACCATTTAAGGATTTTGTTTAATGCAATCAGACTCTTATCTTAATTCATTTGGAAAATCCCTCACACTAAACGCATGTTATGCTATAGCAATATCTTACACCCTCATAGAAAAGTTAACCGTCAATGACTGGTTTGAGAGGGCTACCAATCTCGGTGCTTGCGTCTAGCTTTGTTATATTTTTTATTGTTTTTTTCAATCTGCTTCAGGGCCTTTTTTCTAGCTTTTTCACGTTCTTTGTGGTGTTTCTTATCATATTTTTTTGAATGGACTGGATGATCGTGACGCTCCCAATGACCATAACCTCTGTTATGCACACAAGCACTTAATAGTAAAACAGAAAGACTGGCAATCAGAATGATCGCTCTCATGATTCGCCTCCATGCGTGTTAGATCCTAGGGTAATCATAGTGATTATAGATATTAACGTCTGTTAACTTTGTAAGCAAAGCTTATGTTTGTAGTCTTGATTTTTAGTCCTTGAGCTATGATAACGATTGGTTTTTTTAATTTAACTTTCAACTAACAAAAGAGTTCGATAATGCTCACTTGGCAACAATGGAAAGAAATTAATCGCGATAAGATCCAACATATTGTCGGTTATGAAGAGCGTTTTGTTGACGAAATTTTAAGTCACATCCCAGAAATTACCCCCGCTGATGTATTTGCCCAATACCATTTTAAAGATAATCAAGAAGGTAATCGTTATATCGACTTTATGATTAAAAACGATGCCAAGGGGTATCGACTGCCGATAGAGCTTGATGGTTATGACAAAATCAATAATAAGGGTTACGCTAGATTCAATGATTTTCTTGAGCGCCAAAATGACTTAATTCAGCTTTTTGGCATGGTGCTACGTTATACCAATAAAAAGGCATTTGCAGAACAAGAAAAAGTAATTTCTGAGATCCGACGAGCCCTAACTGCTCAGGCAGAACATCTAATTACTGAGCAGTCTAAGCAGGAACAGGTGAGTTTGTTAATTGCAGAGTATGAGGAAAAGCTCGCTGCGTTTGAAAATGAGCTACAAGAACGCACGCTGACTAAAACCACGCTTCCTGAAAATAAACTAATTGAAGCTAAAGAAGAGTTGGCACGTTTCAAATCTGAGCACAACCAGGAATTAAAGCGCTTGCAGACTGAAATTAGCAGTATGAAAGAGACTCAGCTGCAACAATTAGATTCAGTTAAAAAGGAAGTGAAAAAGCAGTTTAAACTGTTAGTTGGTGCTGTAGTAGTGGCCTCACTGGCTGTGGTGCTGTTGGTGTTTTTTAATAGTCGAGGTGGTATTGGCGCATCCTCTGCTCCAGCTGAAAGGCTTAAGCAAAGCACATTAGCAAGCGATGCACCGACAGTATCATCAACACCAAAGCAAGGTCCGTTAAAAGCAAGTCAAGCGCGTTTTCATGTGGGTGAGAATCAGACTGTTTGTGGCAAGATTGTGCATATACACGAGTTTGCTCAAGGGCTTTATTTGAATCTGGATAAAGCATATCCTCATGCCCCTTTAACCATTGTGGTTTGGGATAAAAATCCATCGCTACTGCAAAAGGCACGTTCATTTGCGGGTAAGACCATCTGTGTCTGGGGTGAGATTCGTCAGTTTAATGGTCAAATACAAATTAATTTAAATTCGGAGAAACAGCTTCAGTAATTGACTAATTAACAGAAAATATGAAGCATCTAGCAACATCTCGTGCGTTCAAGATTATATTTCCCTTAGGTAAATAATTTAATTTTTACAGTAGTTCTTGCTACATCGACTCATTAGGTCCTTCCATTCTAAATCAATTATGTTTGCTCATGATTAACTACCACGTTGGTGGTTTTTTCATTTGTAGACTTGCCAGTTTCGCGTAGCAATACCCGTCTAGCGATGAAATCTACTGTTGGCTGAAAAAAGCTTTATCCAAACTCGTTTATAAATGTAATTAATTATTGCAAATAATAATGATTCTTGATATCATTTCAATAAAATACATGTATTTTATATATTCTTTTGTTGTTAATTTGAGAGGAAGGGTAATGGGTTTGCAGCGTTATTCTCAAACGAGTCCTAATTATGTTGTTAAGTCTATTTGTAGCTCAGTTTATTCAGCTCTATGGATGATGAGTTTGGGTGCAGCGAGTGCTGTTTGTTTTGCGCAGTCGGCGACATCACAGGAAAATATTGCTTCAAATGAACCGGTCGCATTGCCATCGCTAGATTTGGAGATTCAATCAATACGCGGCTTGTCGGTACCTATAACGCCTGCTACGATGGAGCAAAGTTATGGCTCGACCAAAGGAGGGGCCAATGTGATCACACCTAGTAGTACAGGTAGTCAAGCAACACTTAGAGAGGTTATGGGCACTCAACCAGGCATAACCATGTTGGATTTCTTTGGCGGTAATGATCACCCGGTTATTTCTATCCGTGGTTCGGGAATACAAAGTCAACCGTTGGCACGAGGAATCACCGTGTTGGTAGATGGTTTGCCGTTAAACGATGCGGATGGCTCCTTTCACACGGGTTTACTGGAGCCTCGCAATAGCAGCAAGATTGGTGTGCGTCGTGGAGCGAATGCCTTAAATCCTTTTGCGCAAAACTTAGGTGGTGAGATAGATTTTTTAAGTCATACAGGGGCCACTGAGAGGGGTAGCTTAAATACTCAATATGGTAGTCATAACACGGTAGCTAATCGTTTGGCGATTGGTCGTGCTTTTGATAGATGGGATTTTCATGTGGCTTATTCTGATCAGCGTACTGATGGCTTCCGTGAACACAGTAAACAGCGTCGTCAGGCCTTTAGAGCTAATCTCGGTGTTTATGATAGTGGTTGGGAAAACCGTACTTGGCTTGCATATACTAATCAGCATTTCGAAATCCCAGGACCGATTAGTCGCAATATGGTGTTTGATGATGACCAATATGACAAGACCACCGATAATTTACCTTTAAGACCATTACAGACGAACCCTAGACGTCATACTGAGGGTTTGCGTTTATCAAATTTGACTACTTTACAACTAGATCGTTGGACTCATAGCATTGGTGTATATCTTCAAAGAACGGATGACTACTTTAGGACACCGGCTCAAGTCTGGGAAATGGATAGTAACACGCTTGGCTTGCAGTACATGGTTGATGCGCAATTTAAGCAGCTTTCACTTGGTGGTGGCCTAAGCTATGCTCATACCAGTGGTGATTTTTCCGTGTATGGCAATGTGAATCAGCCCTTACCGCCGCTTCGACTGATGCATCCTCAGGATTATGATATCAAGGCTAATTATTTTTCTGCTCAGTTGCGTGGCGCTTGGGAGTTTGTACCTCATTGGAAGCTGAGTACTCAGCTACAATTTGTGCACACGGGACGTGATGTGAATGGTATGCGTAGTGGGTTAAATGGCATGCAGTCACATAATGATAGTTGGAGCTGGGTCTCGCCTAAAATTGCCTTATCATGGGAGCCTAATGACGTAACGTTAGTCTTTGCTAATGTTAGTGCAAGTCGTGAGGCACCGACATTGAGAGACATGGTGCAGTTCGCTGGTCCTGCTGGTGCGCCAGTTTTAGGTCCTAATGGTCGGCCTATGTTTAGACGTGGTTTGACTTATGTGCGTGAGCTTGAACCACAGCGTAACCTAAGTTATGAGATTGGTACACGAGGTTTATTTAGTCAGCAATATGGGTGGGATATTACGCTTTATCATGCTGATATTGAGAAAGAGCTAATTGCTTATTCGCCCGATGGTGCTAATACCTTTACCTATAACTATGAGGGTGATACCCGTCACCGTGGTGTGGAATTAGGTTTAAGTGCCAAGTGGGATTTAGGGACATCAGGTAATTTGGCAGGGCGAGTCGCTTATACTTACAATAATTTCGAGTTTCGAGATGGAATGTACTCTGGTAATGATATTGGTGGCTTACCTCGTCATTACTTGAGTGCTAATTTGGATTATCGTTACCGTGAGTTTGAAGTAGGTGTCAATGTTCGTGGTTCCTTGGGCTCGACCTATGCGGATCATGCTAATACTCAGAAAATGGGTAGTTATGCAATCTTAGGTGCTCACTTTAGTTACGATTTTGCCAAAGACTCTAATTTTTATGTGCAAGTGGATAATATCACTGATAGGCGTTATATCTCGTGGACTTTGACGCCGGCCATGGCATCAGCCCAAAACGCTAATAATCAAGCAATGTATTTCCCGGGTAATGGTCGTACCGTCACCGCAGGTTTGAATTTTAGATTCTAAGAAATTAATTATCCTAACGCTCACCCCTTATCGTTGATTGGGGGTGAGTTTTTATTAGGACTTAATTGCGAGGACTTGGTTGAGTCGCTTCAGTTTGTATAAAAATTCGTAGAAATACTGGGATATACATGATAAAGGCGATGATGATCAAGGCGCTAGGAATGGCTAAGCTAAAAAGGGCATAGTCCCAACCAAAGCTTAGGCTCATTGAACGCAATAGAGCGGCCGCTAAAATCGCTGCTAAGCCCCATTGACTAGTCCAGGGAAATGGTAGTCCGCGACCGCTATGAATCAGTCCAGCAATGTTAAATACCTGCAACGCCATAAAAATAAAGCCTCCGATGAGTATTAAATGCAGTGCTTGCTTTGGATTGCCCCAAGATAGGATGCCGCTTAGTCCCATCCAGCTATAACCAAGGCCAATACAGAGTAGCGTCAAATAATGCCAACGGACAAAGGAGGCATGCCATAGAATGCAGTGATGCCAATCACGAAGACGAGCAATCATGGAAAGACCAGACGCCAATGCTAACCAACTAGAAAAAACAGGGTCATTAAAGAAGAGTAAACTGAATACGTATAAGTACATGCAAATAATATTCAGGTTTCTATAGTAGGGATTTTGTATGTAACTTAGTTTATCTGCCTTAGGACCAGCTTGTTTTAAAGAGTGAGAGCCCATGGCCATGCCGATACGAAAAATGATCAGGGAGACCCCAATGATATAAGCGTGAGCTAGCGCAATAATAAAAGTCCATTGACCGCTAAGTCCATAAGCAGTAGTTAAGGCAGTAATCAGCGATAACATCAAACAGACACTAATTTGTCGCCTATTGCGATCCTGAAAGGTGGCATAGATAGTAAAAGCGGTGAGTATGAACCAAAACAGGCTCATTATTTGTGCGCTGCGTTGCAAATCGACGAAACTTAATACGATGTTACTGAGCCAGAGCAACAGGGTGAAGGCAGATAAGCGACGTAAGGAGTGGGTAAAATGAGTCCACTCGGGGACCGCAGTGAAAATAAATCCTGCAAAGGCGGCAGCACCAAAAATATTTAAATACCCGTATGCATGGTAGCTCAAGGGATTGATGTGAGTTGTTAAAGTAGGTCCGCCTAAAAAGGCACTTAGGCCGACGGTAAGCCATAAAGAAGCAATGAAAATGATGCTTAATGAGGCCAACAAAAAGTAGAGACGGAAAGGGTTACTAAAAAAATCATGAATGATTTCAGTTAGTGATTTTTTTCTAGTCATGGTAGGGCTGCCAAAAAGGTTGAGCTAGATAATGTTGCACGAAACGCTCATTGCGTTTTGATCTTGGCTGATCAAGTTCAATCATGGTCTGATTGCGCGCAGGCTTGTGGGGTAAAATATAGATTTTGTCAGCTAACTGTAGCGCCTCAAAACGGTCATGGGTGACCATCACGATACTCATACTATTGCTAATATATTCCTGAAGCCAAGTGTAGAGCTGTAGTTTTAACTCATAGTCCAATGCGCTAAACGGTTCATCTAAGAGTAGCAAATCAGGTTCGCAAAGTAGAGCCCTGACCAGAGCTGCTCTTTGTCGCATCCCACCCGAGAGTTCGTCGGGGTATTTATCGTAGGCTTCGGCATGCAGATGAAGTTTGGTCAATAAGCGTTGTGCTTCTTGATGGGTGGCGGCAGACTTAGGATTAGGGTGAGTTAATAAAATATTGTCCCAGAGACTGCGCCATGGCAATAGTCGGTGCTCTTGAAATAGATAGCGCAAACGAAGAAAAGTACTGTCGATTCGACCACGATCGGGGCTAATTAAACCTGCAATGAGTCTTAAAATAGTGGTTTTGCCACAGCCAGAAGGTCCATACAAACAAACAACCTCACCCGCATTTAGCTCGAGATTGAAGTCCTCGACAATGGATTCACCCATTAGATTTTTATGGAGTTGATGTAGTTGCAAACTAGCCACGACCTTGATCCCATGGTAAGAATATGATTTTTAAGGGCTCGACTAATAAGTACTCCACGAGATAAATAATGAGTAGCAAAATAACTATATAGGCCATCACGACTTCGGTTTCCAGCATTGTGCGAGCAAGACCAATTTGTGCACCTATACCATCAGGTGAGCCAAGTAACTCAGCCATAATGGCGATTTTAAGTCCCATCGCAAAGGCGATATTGAATGCGGGTAATAAATGTGTGAGCAAGTGCGGCCAGTAGAGGTGATATAGGCGTTTATCAAAGCGGACTTTATAGACACTCATTAGCTCTTCGAGATTGCGGTCAATTGACAGCATACCCTGCAAGGCAGAGGCGAACATTAATGGAGTGACAGCGATATAGGTGGTAAAGATGGTACTGCTATCACCCACGTTAAACCAGAAAATGGCTAATACTACCCAGATAATGGGTGGTATGCCCAAGAGCATACTGATAAGGGGGCGACAGAAAAGCGCCATGGTTTTGGAGACACCAGTCAGCAATCCTAAAACCACGCCAGAAGCAACAGCGGCACTAATAGCAATGCTCGCTCGAAAGAGTGTTTGAGGTATTTCTGCTAGCTCATAATGTTGCAGTAGTGAAATACTGCGTTCAAATACTGCGATGGGTCCTGGCAGCACAAGAGTGCCTAAGGTGACCGAACCCCAATGCCAAAAGGCACAGACAACAGCGATGACCGCCAGTGCGGTCCATACTCCCCAACAGTATGAGAGGAGTTGGACACGACGCGATTGACGGATGGGACGACCGACATATAAAAGCATAATTAGAGCTTCAGAATAAAATTCTCTTTAGGCATGCTGTTGCCGAGAATTTGCGGATTTAAGTTATAGAGAGTGTTGAAAAAAAGCATTAAATCTTCACGAATCTCTGCCGCCGCCGCAACGGTTAAATTAGCGTGAGGAATTGCAGCCTTAATCGCTGGCGATGGTATGTCTAGAAGTTTGTTACCGATTTTTGAGGCTTCCGCCGAGTTTGTCAGCGTCCATTGTAAAGATGATTGCAATTCAGTTTGAAGATGCTGTAAAAACTCCTGGTTTTGCTCATAAAATGCATGTGTAACTAGTAATCCTGCCTGGGGTAAACCTTGGGATTTTCCATCGTGGAGATTGCGCCATATTTCTCGTAGATTAAGAACACGTGCAGCTGACTTGCTTTTGCCTTTCATCATTGCGACTGAGGTTAAGGGCTCATTTAAAAGGGCAAATTCGGCACGATCATTGAGCCAATAAGTCAAGGCTTCTGCTGGGGTAGCTGTATAGTTGATTGCGATTTTTTTAAAATCTACGCCTTGTAACTTACAAAGCGCTTGTAGAACTAAATCAGGCATGTCATTGCGAAGCGGTACAGCAATAGAGCGACCCTCTAAGTCTTTAAGGCTGGATATGCTGTCTGCAGAACCAATGATATCAACCAGACCCCATGTCATGATGTTGACTAGTTTGACATCAAGTCCCCGGTTGCTTAGGTTGACGGCAACATAACTCGGCACGATACTTGCCTGAATGCTGCCGTTAGCTAAGCCAGCCCTTAGTACATCGGGAGTGCGCCATGTCTCTACATTAAATGTTTGTTGCATAGCTGATAGACCTTGTTGCTGTCGATGTCTTGCTACTCCAAGGAGTAGGGATGGCAAAGCACCTGGTCCATAGATGGTAATAGGTGAAGGTGTGTCAGCCCACGCAAAAGGAAATTGACTGCCAAACGCTGCAGCTCCAGCGAATTGAATAAATTGTCGTCGATTCATCAAAGGAATGCCTCCAGAGAATGTGTTGCGTATAAACATCTATATCATATACATTTTATCATAAATAATAATGATAATGAGAATTATTAATAATTACTTAATAGATGATTCTGATTCGATATAAACAAACGAAGGGCAGCTAACTTTCGGCGCCATTTTAGGCTTAGTAACAAATACTATTATTGCTACCCATTCTTAGTAAGCCGCCCATCACTACACCATGAATGCGGATAGGTGGGAGGGCCTCACGAGTTCGGATATCGTGACGATAAACCATGGGTAGCCCTTCATCCAGCGTGTAAAATAGTGTTTTACTGTCCCCAGTGACCCACATATCCACGACTTCCCAGGGTGATGGTACATAGGTGGAGTCTTCAGGGTCATCATAGGATTGAAAGACAATCCCTTTATCACCACCTAAAATCCAGGTGTTTTCAAGCCAGCCACTGCGGAAAATTTTTGGAGAAAAGTTGCGATGATGTTTTTCTTGTAAATAGTAATGCTCAGGTTCATCTCCTTTATCTAAATCAAACATCACCACATGTGCAGAGGAGTCTGAAAAAAGGATGCGACGCGAGTAAAAATCAATATAGGGTACAACCTGGGGTCTATAGGTGGAACCAGCGGTGTGCATGGGTCCCGTAGAGAGGATTTTGCCATCTTTAGGGAAATAGAGTAAGCCACGTGAGCCATCTTTGGCTGTTAGTGCTACCATAAAGTCTTCAGGACTAGCAATTCCGTCATCTAGGCCTGAGCCTGATGGGATGTGAGCCGATAAGTCGATGGTTTCCCATGGTTTATCGTGAGGATCCAGATAGGAATGACGATACATTACTGGTTTTTCTTCATCAAGAATCCAGTAACTTTGGCTATAAGAACTGAAGAGTAAGTTGTAGTAGGCATAAATATGCGTATTACGATGCTCAGAATCGAAGCGTTCTGGATAAATATGAAGTTCGCCTGTTTCGTAGTTCAGCATACCGACCTGATCTCGTAGAGCGATGGCTACTAGCTTGGATTGTGGTACGAAAAAGGCTTGATAAAGTGGTGAGGGTAGTTCTATGTCTTTGCGAGTCCGTGTTTCTAATTCATATAGAACCAGACGAGAAGCTTCATAGTCACCGACCACCATCATGGAGTCGTCGCGAGCCATTTCAAAGGTGCGGGGGCGTATGCCAAAGTTTAATAGTGCTAACCTCTCGCCGGTATTAACATCATAAACAGTGATGAAATAGGAACTGGAGTCGGCAATAAATAGATAGCGAGTGGGGTGAT
Organism: Oligella sp. HMSC09E12; assembly: GCF_001808505.1. NCBI lineage: Bacteria > Pseudomonadati > Pseudomonadota > Betaproteobacteria > Burkholderiales > Alcaligenaceae > Oligella > Oligella sp. HMSC09E12. The sequence goes on along the minus strand of NZ_KV793522.1, from coordinate 3,500 downwards.
AAAGTGAATCGCCAACCCCTAGCTTGGTTAATTCAGAGGCGCCAGGTTTAAGTAGTTGGGCAGCAGCGGTTCCTGTTGCACCAAGACCGACTCCAAGACTAGCTAACCATTGAATAAATAATCGACGATTCATTGATTTTCTCCAGTAGACGCCATTAAAAAGCGCATGCATGCTTTATTGCCAAGCTAAATCAGCTTATATTCTAATGAGTAGCTTTTTTTACAGCGTGTTCCTTCATGACCTCATTCAGTGATTTGACTATGGCCTCGCAACTAACACTTTTTCCATTGCTAAGCTTAAACGTCATGGTATGAGTTTCACCAATTTGTGGGGTCTTGTCCTCTGGGATACTCATGATCATCACGTGGTCTCCGCCTTTACGGAAGAAGCGTTGACCCTCTGTGAGACTTTTGTCTTGTAATGGGCCCATTGTCATCACATTGTCGACCATGCTCATTTCGTGAAGCTCAACGTGATCGGTGATGCTAGGGAGGAGAGCCTCAAGAATCTCTACCGTCTCACCTTGATGTTCAAAGGTGGCAAATCCGCCAGTCATGGCGCGGCCAGGTAAAACTTCCTGAATAACACAATCACTCACGGTGGTCGTGCTTGTATCTGTTGCCGCTAAGGCTGCGGTGCCAAAAAAACCAATGGCGAATAAACTACTGGCTAATATGGAATATCTCATCTCTGTTCCTTTATAACTGTTGTTGCACGCATTGTGCGTAGTTGTCTAATGAAGCAGTATCAGTAATAATGCCGCTTTTTATACCCACAATGCTGTCATTAACAAATAAAGCATTGAAGGGTAAGCCCATACCCCCTAGTTGTCGTAATAAATTAAAGTTTTCGATTTGATATTTGGGTAGATGGCTAAAGCCCTGTTCTTCAAAGAAGCTGTTGATTTTCTCAATACTATCACCCACATTAATGGTAATAATATCTAATTCGTTTTGTAATGCAGCCCATTTCTCTAGTAGTGGGAGTTCTTGACGGCAGGGAGCACACCAGAGTGCCCATAAGTTAAGTAATTGCGTGTTAGCTTCTGGCTCAACGCTTAAATTCAACTCACTGAGTTTACTGCTTTGTTCAGTGGCGGTAAAGCCTTCGGGTAAATCACAGGTACTAACGGCGCTGTTTGTGATAGCTATTGATGTTGATGTGATATCTTTTGTGGCGGTGGAGGATGCTTTGCTAAGGTGTTGATCTAGCACTTTGACTAAGTCATCACCACCGATTTGGTAATCAAAAACATCCAGTATTTCACGTTCAGGTGTGATTAGATAAATCATAGCACTGTGATAAACGGTGTAACTCATGCCGGGCTCAGGATTATCAATGCGTTGACCATTAAGGCGATAACCAAAGGTTGCCCCTAATTGTTTGGCAACATCTTCTATATCTTTCATTTCCCCGCTTAGTCCGACAATACGCTCATCAAAATATTGAGTGTAGGCATTAAGGCGGTTAATTTCATCATTGACAGGATCAATAGTCAAAAATAGGGGTTGCAACATATCAGCATGCTGGAGTCGCTTCATGGCGTAGCCATACTCGTATAAAGTGGTAGGGCATATATCAGGACAAGAGCTATAGCCTATGGAGAGTAATAAATACTTTCCAGGGTAGCTTTCATGGGTGACCGGACCATGTTGGTCAAATAAATTAAAGGTGAGGGTTTCTGCTTTGGCTATGATGTGAGAAAAGGAGAAAAAGGTCAAAACCGAAAGCAATAAAAGTTTTAGTAAACCTAAGGGGCTTCGCTTGTGTCGGTGTATAGACTTCATGGTTTTCTCCTTTTTAGAACTGCGCAATCTAAAACTAGATAGACTCGCTGACGGTTCCGTATTCGGAGGCAGCCAGCGAGCTATTGTAGAAGGGATTTACTTCTGTGCTGCGATATCATCCCACTTTTTGTGAGCACCTGCTTCAAAGAGGTGAGGGGCAGTGATTTGTTTCATATACTTGTTGTTCCACTCACCATCAACCTTGATTTCCAGAGCTGCGCCCAAGTTAACTGATTCAATTAAGTTGTGATTCAGGTAAACATAGACACCGGGTTGCTTGAAGGTGTACATAGCAGCACCTGCAGAACCGGCAGCAATAGACCAAGTCTCAAGACCAGTCACCGGCGTTTCGTGGAGATTACCCCTTTCCCAAACATATTCACCGTGACCACCAATTAAGTGTGGATAGGTGAAGCGGTTAGCCTGAGAGTGGATTAGCATAATCGTTTCACCCACGTTAGCAGTTAAGGCATTGTCGCCAGTGTAAGCACCTTTACGGTCACCAAAGGTGATATGCGAAGGGATTAAGCTATTCATGGCTAAACGGTCATCAGGGTAGGATTCACCAGCTGTTGCATAGCGCTTGTACTCACCGTTTTCATCTTTAGGAATATAGAAATCCTGTTCACCAATATAGAAAGCTTTGTCGTATTTTAGTTGGTTACCATCTTTATCACGTAAACCCTTTTCTGGAATGACCATGATTGCACCGTTCATACCGTGGGTAACGTGCCAAGGGATCATCGCACCACCAGGCGCACAGTGATAAATGTGTACCCCTGGCTTGTCAGCCTTAAATCGTAAAGTTACCTCTTGACCTGGCGCCACAAAGGTTAGATCACCGCCACCTAAAGCACCAGTTGCTGCGTGGAAGTCGATATTGTGAACTAATTCGTTTTTAGATAAGTTAATCAGTTTTAGCTCAACATAGTCGCCTTCATGTACCACAATCATAGGACCTGGTACCGAGCCATGGAAAGTAAAGGCCCACATGAAGACACCAGGCTCAACCTCAATTTCTCGTTCATCAATGTACATTTCAATCTCGACAATGCGCGGGCTGTCAGGACGCTCTAAACTATGCTCAGGTAGGAAAGGAGGTTTGACAAGCTCTTGGGTGACACGTGGTAGCTTGTCAACTTCCGGAGCATCAATTACTTCATAGCCTGGCAAGCCACCTTTGTTAACGGGTGCTGAGGCGTCTTGTGCCATGACCCAAGGGCTAAAGCTCATGGCGCTGGCTAATGCGATTAATAAAAGTTTTTTCTTCATATTCCTATCCTTAAAAAGATAAGTTGTAGGGGGAGTACTACTGCCATTCTTCAACTCATATTGAGATGCATTAAAAAACTGACTAGTTATTTAAAGTAGTTTTAAAAATATGCAGCCTGTTAATATATATTTAATATGTATCTTTATGTAATAATTCTACGGTATAAGCCTGCTGTAAGCAATGTGTAATTATTTAAAAAATTGATCTAGATCAAGTTATTTGGTGTTGTTTTATGGAAATTTTTTGTGTCCAATAAATTCATACCCTATGGTGCTATGTTATGTTTCGCAAAAAAGCCCGAAGAGGGTTAACAATAGCGATATGAAAGTCGATTTCAAACTTATTGGGCTTGAGTAAAGTTCAGTTTATTAACTCAGGATGCACGAAAACCATCTCTTAAATTGGCGCCAAGAGCGATATAGATGGACTTGTTGACGAT
>NZ_KV793521.1:0-14965 GCF_001808505.1 Oligella sp. HMSC09E12 | reverse complement strand
AATCTCCGGCCTTCAGGCCGGGGAGGATGTCAATTAAGCTATATGCTACATTGTCGGACAAAAGGTCTCGGCCACTTGCAGAAACACACTCTCCTCGCTGTTGCTGCCTAGCTTCCAACCACCCTTAACCATTTGGGGCACATCAACAATACGCTCACCCAGGGCATCGGCTTCTGGGTAATAGCCAGCATCCTTAAAGCTCACATGCTGCTTAGCACAATCAATCATCACTTCACCCTTGACCGACTTGAAACCACCGTTTTGCGGTTCTTTAAAGTTTAATAAACCACTAAAAAACACATGATTATCCTCAACCCGAATGCTTTGTAAAGGCAAAATCAATTGCTGTGAGCTGGCTCGATACTCAGCCTGTTTACTCAATTGATAATCGGGCATCAAATTACCCTGGTCATCTAGATAAACGGCCAGGCCCTCAGCAAACTGCATCCGCAACTTAGCGCCTTTTGCACCTTTATAACCATTAAAAGTTAGCACACGTGTCGTTTCATCCCAGCTTAAGGAACCTTTATTGACTGAGACCTTGTGAGGTGATTCCAGTTCAGCCTCACGCATTAAATAGGTACCATCAGTGTTAAAAATAAGATCCACCTCAATACCAGCGCAATGACCGCAGGGAATCACGCCACTCCATCGTCCATCCCAATCCACGACGTGTGGGGTAGGATCAGCATTTGCTTGAGCTTCAGTGCTTGCATCGGCAACCGCCTCTTTGACACTCATCTCTTCAGCTTGCGGCTGAGCTTCTTTGGTCGCTTGAGCGCAGGCTGAGGATAAGGCAGCCACCACACCCACTAAAGCAAATGCTAACTTTTTCATAAAGAACTTCCTAGGGGAACAGATTAATATGTTAAGAACTAATTACTGCGCTCTTTTTAACATATAATCAGCGCGTGCGTTACCTTCGGCGTCAATATATAGTAATTGACCGTCTTTTAATAACAAGTGACGGCTTTCATTGTCAGCGCTTGTTAAAGTAATCACGCCGTTAGTCGTTGTATAACTCGCCGTACCAGTGGTACTAAATTCACCATCAGCCGACTCTCGATAGCTTTCGTTCATGGTAAAGGTGCCGTCAGCATTCAGCGTTAGCTTGACATCAATGCCAGGGCAAGATGCGCAAGGTACGGTACCAACCCATAGTCCCTGAGCTTCTTGAGCCAAAGGTGCTGCCGCTTGATTTGGCGTTTGGTTTGGCGCAACTTCAGTCACGGTCACTTTCTCATCAATACGCGCCTCACCCTCTGCAACTGGGGTCGCAGTCACCACACTCTCCGTGATACGGATTTCGGCATTGCTATTTAAACTATCGGTGGCCGCAACATCCGCAGCCGTTTGCGCATAAGCAGTCGTCGCCAAAGCCACGGAAGTACCTAAAATAAATGCTAATTTCTTCATCTTCTTACTCCTTAATAAGTTGAAAATAAGCGAATAAAAAATCGTTTAATCTTTAACAAGATGCCTCTCATCTTAGCCTGTTACAAAGTCAAAGATCATTAAATTTCGTTTTAAAAAGTAAGTAAATATCCTTTAAATCGATACAATTTCAGCCACATCATTGACTAAGCAATTGTTTTAAAAGGATTAATTATGCAGCTTTCAGTAGCTTACAAAAATCTGAATAGATGGTAGAATAAAACTCTTTTAGCAAAAAAAATCAAACCGCTTTTAGACGGTCTTATCATCTTATGACGCAACATACTCAACGCTTTATTGCAAAAATTCTTAATAGCCCACAAGCGGCCGGCGTAATTCTGATCCTGGCCTCAATTATCGGCGTCGTCTTTGCTAACTCCGCTCTGGCCAATGGCTATTTTGCTTTCTTAGAAGCCAAATTCCTCAATCTATCCATACTGCATTGGATTAATGATGCCTTGATGGCTATCTTCTTTTTACTGGTTGGGTTAGAGGTTAAACGAGAACTTTTAATAGGCGACTTAGGTACCCGTCAAAAGCGCATTCTTCCTTTTGCAGCCGCCTTTGCTGGGGTTACGCTACCGGCGCTGATTTATCTCTATTTTAATTGGAACGAACCGCTAACCGCCCCCGGTTGGGCTTCACCTGCCGCCACCGACATTGCCTTTGCACTCGGTATCTTGGCCTTGGTGGGTAGTCGCGTGCCCATCTCATTAAAAATCTTTTTAATGGCCTTGGCCGTGATTGATGATCTAATTGTGATCGTCATTATCGGCCTATTCTATACCCAACAATTACAAATCATTTATTTATTCATTGCGCTAGTGGTTATCGCGATGCTGGCGACCTTGAATCTTAAAAACCACCAGCGCAGCCTACCCTATTTAGTATTAGGCTTATTACTCTGGTGGTTAATTCTTAATTCAGGTATTCACGCTACCCTAGCCGGAGTTATCTTGGCTTTTACCATTCCCGTTAGCGAGCCAGATAAGGCACACTCACAGCATGATGCCGAGCCCTTGTTATTACGCTGGGAACATGCCTTATCTAACTGGGTCTCCTTTTTAATTATTCCCATTTTCGGCTTTGCTAATGCCGGCGTCTCCTTCGGCGCCTTCTCTTATGAACAGCTATTTCATCCGGTGGTCTTAGGTATTACACTGGGACTCTTTGTAGGTAAGCAACTCGGTATCTTTGCGACAGTTTTTTTGATGATCAAAAGCGGCTTTGCGCCTAAACCGCATGGCGCTACTTGGTTACAGCTTTATGGTGTGTCAACGCTTTGCGGTATTGGCTTTACCATGAGTCTATTTATTGGCATGCTTGCCTTTGTTGAGGCTGAGCACCAAGACCTCGCCAAAATCGGTGTCTTTATCGGCTCAATTCTCTCAGCCGTGATAGGGTTTTGTATTTTAAGATTCGCACCGACTAAGTCCTAAGCGGAGCGATAAACATCAAAAGCCGCCGTGGCGGCTTTTGACTTAAGATTTAAGGACTTAACGAGCTCGGTCTTCAGGCCAGAAATGTGCTAATTCATTCGGAATATCACGTGAGCCGAAAATCATTTGCCCTACTCGGATATCGGTCGCCCCCTCCTCGATGGCAATTTCAAAGTCCCCCGACATACCCATCGACAAACGACGCACCGTGGGATGCTTTAACTGTGCCTGGTCACGCAACTGCCTTAGGGTACGGAAGCATTGGCGCACTTCCTCCTCATTTTTACTATTCATAGCCAAAGTCATTAAACCAACCACCCGCAAATGGCTAAAGGCTGCGCACTCATCAATAAAATCCAAGGTCTCTGCCACCGGCAGACCATACTTACTCTGCTCCAAGCTTGTATTAACCTGCACGTAGACTGGCAGCACCCGCCCTGCCTCTACCATAAAGCGGTTGAGACGTGCAGCGAGGTGCAAAGAATCCAAGGCATGAAACTCACTCACATAATCGGCTAGAAAACGTGCCTTATTACTTTGTAAATGACCGATTAAAATCAACTCCAAATCCGCATACGCACCATCCTGCTTAAGTGCCTCGTACTTATCAACCAGCTCCTGCACCTTGTTTTCGCCTACTTGCTTATAACCATTCGCATAAGCCACTTCAATGGCTGTTGGCGCAAACTCCTTGGTCACAGGGATCATGCGCACCTCGTCCGGACTACGACCAACGCGCTCGCAGGCTGCCGCAATACGCTGGGCTAATAATTCGAAATTTTCTTTGATTTTCTCAGGGGCAAACAGCGCCATATCAGTCAATGACCTCCTTATTTATTTAATAAATACTCCGGCAGAATCTGCTCCGGGGTCAAGCGTGGGCGATCGGCTGGGAGCTCACGCAAGGGTTGCACGCGCACCAAACTGGCTTTGCTGCGTCTGGCTAAGCGCTGATACTTGTGTGTACCTAAGATCTTATGCCGCAAGTCCTCGTCACTTAATTGCTTAATGATTTTGGCAGGCGCACCTGCCACTAGACTGTACTCAGGAATCATCATGCCCTTTTTCACAAAGGCCATGGCGCCAATGATACTATTTGCGCCAACCGAGACCTCATCCATCACCACCGCATTCATACCGACTAAGACATTACGCCCGATCACGCAACCATGCAGTACCGCACCGTGCCCAATATGACCATCCTCCTCAACAATGGTGTCTTGACGCCCATCCCCATGAACTACACAGGTGTCCTGAATATTTGAACCCTCTTTCATCACGATACGACCGAAATCACCACGCAAACTCGCCATCGGCCCCACATACACCCCAGGACCAATAATCACATCACCAATAATCACTGCCGTCGGGTGGACAAAGGCACTTTCATGAATGACCGGAACAATCCCATCAATCGCATAAATATGATCCATCACTTCCTCCTCTATATTTAACAAATATCATAGCTTAAAACGCCACCTAATCTTTCTAATTACTAAATCATCACTTGAGAAAAGCCATAGCTCCGGCGCCATGCTATCTGCTACACTTAGCGTTATTTAAAACAACTAGTGGGAGACTGTAGATGAGTGATAGTAAGTATTTAACGGCCACAGAGACGGCACTCAAAGAAGCCGCCATACAAACGCTCTTTGAGCAAACCGCAGCCTACCTGCGAGAAGGCGTCACTCGGCAAAGCCTCACTCAAGTGATGCACGCCTTGATTGAGCTGGCTTCACATCAACATTGGTGGAGTCTAGCTCAGTATGAAGTACCCGATGACGAAAGCCTGCAAAACCGCTACTTAATTCACCAAGCATCGGATGATGGCTTTACCCTCTATCTTAATGTGATGAAACCGGGCAAAAAAATCGTTCCCCACGATCACACCACGTGGGCCTGTATTGCTGGCGTAGTTGGCACCGAGACGAATTTTGTCTATGAGCGTCTTGATGACGGCTCGGTCCCAGGTAAAGCCACCTTAGCGCTAAGTGAGACCGTGTTAGTTGGACCGGGTAGCGGAATTGCTTTATTAGCCGATGATATTCATGCCGTTAAGATTGAGGATACGGTGATTCGCCATCTGCACTTTTACGGTCGTCCCTTGGAGCAACTGAGCGCTCGCAAAGCCTTTAATCTCGACGATAATACTTACACTAGTAAAGACCTTGGTGTCACCTCACGTTAATCTAGCAAGATGAAAAAAATAAGTGCTTCAAGTTTAAAAAAACTACTCCGCTCCGGTCAGGAAATAGCACTGCTGGATGTGCGTGAACATGGTCAATATGGTGCCTGTCATTTATTCTTTGCAGTTTCTATTCCCTACAGTCTATTAGAATATCGGGTAAGGGAATTAGTCCCCAATCTACATACCCCGATTGTCTTCTATACCAATGCGCAACAACACCAACTCATGCAGCAAGTCAGTGAGCGCTTAAAGAGCCTAGCTTATGACAATGTGGCTGTCTTAGAGGGTGGCATTGAGGCTTGGCAAGAGGCTGGCTACAACACCTTTGCTGGGGTTAATTTGCCCAGCAAAACCTTTGGTGAATTAGCAGAGCTGAAGTACCGCACACCTCACCTAAGCGCTCAGCAACTGCATGCCCTGATGAATGATCCGAGTGCCAAGCTATTAATTCTCGATGGACGACCGCTGACAGAGTACCAAAAAATGAATATTCCTGGTGCCATCTGTTGCCCTAACGGTGAATTGGCTTTGCGGGCGACGCAAATGGTGGCCGATGAAAGTACCACCATCGTGATTAATTGCGCCGGTAGAACACGCAGCATTATTGGCGCTCAAAGCCTGATTAATTTTGGCATTAAGAATCCCGTTTATGCCCTAGAAAATGGCACCCAAGGCTGGTATTTAGAAGATTTTAAGCTGGAACACGGCGCAACTCGGCAGTATCCTGAAGCCATTGATAGCTCCCTCCAAAGCGCTTTGCAAGTCAAAGGACAGGCACTACAACAGCGCTTCGGACTGCCAACCATCACGCTTGAAGATTTGATAAATTTACTGGCATCAGAGCAAGGCACGACCTATGTGTGCGATATTCGCACCCAAGAGGAGTTTAAGCGTGCTGCTTGGCCAAGCATCGTTCGTCACACACCTGGCGGTCAGTTAATCCAAGCCACGGATGAATTTATCGGGGTCAGAAATGCCAACCTCGTCTTAATTGATACCGACGGTATTCGTGCACCTGTCGTTGCTTCGTGGTTAAAGCAACTCGGTTGGTCAGTCTATTTGCTGCCGCTCAGCCAGGGCACTAAGGACTTGAGCAAACGACTCCCCGAACGGCCTAGCGTTGAACTTGTTTTAAGACACAGCACTGAGATAGCAGCCGAGGCTCTAGAGGATTTTATCCAGCAACACGCCGATTTGCTAATTGCCGACACACGCAACAGCATGGATTTCAAAAAGCAGCATTTAAAAAACGCCTTCTGGCTCAATCGTAGCCATTTGCTGCATCAACATGAACTGCTACAGCCCCTATTCAATGCACCTAAATCCCAAGCTATTCTCTTAATGGGTGATAATCAGGCTAAAAATAGACTGTTAGCGAGCGATCTGGCGCTTTTAGGCTTTAAGCATCTCTATTTAGCCCAGATTGAGCCAAAGTTTTTTGCTAATACTCATCATGCACTGATCCAAGACGACGCGCTACTGAGTGAAGCGGATTGCATCGACTATTTGTTTTTCTTGCATGATAGACATCAGTACAATAAGGCCGCCGCAAGGCAATACCTTAAATGGGAAACCGACCTTATATCTAAAACTGATGAAGATGAAAAGGCCGTCTTTAACTTTAGCTACGTAAAACCTCATAGCAATTAAAGGAGTCGACTGTGTCTACCAACAGCCCCTGGTCCGTGTTTCTTATATTCTTACGCCTAGGGCTAACCTCCTTTGGTGGTCCGGTTGCTCATCTAGGTTATTTTCGTGATGAACTGATCGTCAGAAGACGCTGGATGACAGAGCAACAATACGCTGACTTAATTGCTTTATGTCATTTTTTACCCGGCCCCTCCAGCAGTCAAGTGGGTATGGGCTTGGGTATTTCGCAAGCCGGCTATGCCGGTGCCTTTGCTGCCTGGCTGGGCTTTACCATGCCCTCGGCGCTGTTGCTTATACTGATTGCTTACGCCATCAATAGCGAGAGCGCTCTGCTCCCGCCCTCAGTCTTACATGGTTTAGCCATTGTGGCCGTGGCTGTCATTAGCCAAGCGGTGTGGGGCATGGGGCGCAGTCTCTGCCCAGACAAATCGCGTTTTACCCTGATGATCGCCGCCACCTGCTATTTACTGCTATTTCCATCGACTTGGGGTCAGATCCTGGTCATGCTATTAGCAGCCCTCATTGGCGTAGTGTGCTTTAAGCCAGAAACGCAAAGGCAAGATGCCGAGCTCAAAAGTCCAATGTCAAAACGTCACGGACTCCTGTTTTTAAGCCTCTTTTTCATACTTTTATTAGTATTGCCACTGACCGCAAAACTATTCCCCAATCAGGCACTGATACTGTTTGACGCCTTTTATCGCGCCGGCTCCTTGGTCTTTGGCGGAGGCCACGTGATGTTGCCTTTATTACAGGCAGAAACCGTACCTTCCGGTCTAGTCAGCGCAGAGGCCTTTATGGCAGGGTATGGTGCAACACAAGCCGTGCCAGGTCCTTTATTTACCTTTGCCGCCTTTTTAGGAGCTTCAATGCATACGGCTTACGGCGCCTTTATCACTGGGATGCTTTGCTTATTAGCCATTTTCTTACCGTCCTTTTTATTAGTGCTGGGCGCCTTGCCTTTTTGGGAGAGTTTACGGCGCTTAGGCCCTATTCGTGCCGCCTTAACGGGTGTCAATGCGGCGGTAGTCGGTCTGTTATTGGCGGCGCTTTATCGTCATGCTTGGCTAGATGCGATCGACTCCAGTCAAGATTTTGCACTTGCTTTGATTGCGCTCTGTGCGCTTATGATTTGGCAACTACCGCCTTGGTTGGTAGTGATTGGCGGTAGTCTCATTGCCTGGTTACTCTATTAAAAATTACACTGTCTCTACTTTGCTGTTTTCACCAAAGCACAGGCCGCTTGCTCACCTAATTCACAGGCCTTAAGAAAATAGCCCTGCGCTGTTGCCGCATCAGCGACTGTGCCTAAGCCCTGTTGATACATTTGCCCAAGGCGATAATTAGCGCCGGCATGATCTTGCGCCGCTGCCTCAGCATACAGCGTCAACGCCGCCGCATCATCACGTGGCAGCTTAAGCCCTTCAAAATACAGCGTCGCTAAGTGATACTGCGCTTCCACAAAACCCAGCGAGGCCGCATTTTTATACCAGCGCAAGGCGTTTTGCAGATTCACTGCAACACCCAGTCCCTGCTCATAAATGGTCGCCAGATTATAAATCGCCCGCGGATAACCACGCGCTGCCGCCGCACGAATCAACTCGCGGCCCTTGGCATAATCCTGCTGCACACCCCGCCCCTGCATATACAGCATACCTAAGCCATTTTGGGCAATGGGATCCTCACGCTCAGCAGCATGACCATACCATTGAAAGGCTTTTTCATAATTGATGGTGGTACCACGCCCCTCTTCATACATTTGCGCTAAAAAGGTCTGCGCCTCGGTTAAACCAGCCTCTGCCGATAATTTAAACCAACGAAAAGCCTCTGCTTGATTAATGGCGGTACCTAAACCATTTTGATAAATCACGCCCAATAATCCTTGCGCCTCCGCATCACCTGCCGCAGCAGCCTGCAATAGCCACTTATGGGCTTCACTATAATTACGCTCGGACGCATTGCCATTAAGTAAACGCGCCCCCAATTGCCTTTGCGCAACCACTTCGCCAGACTCGGCACGCTCATATAAAGCATCACTACCTTTTGAACCAGAACTAAAGGAGATAAAATAAAAAGCGGCAACGCAGACAAAAATTAAGATAAAAAATCGCATAGTAATCGCTTATCTGATGGAGCTATCATTCTAACAAATGCCGCAAGCCTCGCATGAGGTGACTAAAGGCGACTTACTTTGTCGCCTCAATCGGCTTAACACCGATTTGCAGTAATGCCTCAGGCGTGATTTTTAGGCTAAGGCCGCGACGGCCGCCATTAATAAATAGGCTGTCCATCTCAAAAATACTACGTTCAGCATAAATCGGAAGCTTCGCCTTAATCCCAAAGGGTGAAGTGCCACCAAACTCATAGCCGGTCCATTTATGAGCCAACTCATAGGAGGCTGGCACAATGTGTTTAACACCGAATAGCTTTCTTAAGGTTTTAGTATCAATGGTTTGATCACCGTGTTGTAAGACCATGTAGCCCTTTTGCTTCTCATCGCTCAACACAATACTTTTAATCACCTGATGCGTGGGCACCCCCAAAAACGATGCCATAAACTCAGCCGTACCTTCAATCTCGCCCTGACATTCAAATACCTGATAAGGTATTTTTTGACGTTCTAAAAATAAGGTTGCGGGTGTTTTGATGGTGTTTTTCTTAGCGTGTTTCATGGTGATGCTCAACCTTTGTCTTAACAGCCGGATAATCAGCAAACCAGCTGGAAGAGTATATGGTCAGATGACGATTGGTATGTAAGTCATCACTATAGCCTAAAATAGTGCTTTATTGCCTATATGCTAATACCATCTTAAGGTGAAGAGTAAATAATCGCATCGCCGCTATGATACTAAGACTGGTGATTATGCGGAAAAGGACTGAAGCTTACAACACTAGGCCACAAAACGGTCTTTTGCGCAGCGATATGCAGCCACTTCCACCTATTCTATACAAAATCCTGAAAATGTCTATCCGTAATTTGCCATCTTGTATTTAACTGGCAGCATGCTAGAGTAGAAATTCATCACGATATATTAAGAGAGGTCCCTATGAGTTCTGCTAATTTATCTATCAACGCCCATCGTTTGGAATTAACTCCTGCTATCAGAGAGTATGTGCTTAAGCGCTTAGATCGTGTCTTACGTCACACCGGGGGTGCGACGGCTGCGATTGTTAATCTCTCGGTGGAGCCGCTTAAGCATTGCGCTGATATTACGGTACGCGTGCCCGGCAAAGAGCTGTTTTGCGAATCCGTTGCCGATGATTTATACGCTGCGATTGATGCCTTGGCAGACAAGGCCGACCGTATGGTGCTAAAGCACAAGGGTAAGCAGCATGACCGCTCACATTCAGCTCGCCGCGCGGCTGTCTAAGGGTCTACAGTCTTAAGATATTAGGTAGCATGGCCGATTAAACCACCGATTTAATCGGCTTTCTTGAATTATATTTGCCACTAGCATATCATCAACTTTAAAGTATTTACCTGGCTTGATGCTAGTTTTTGATTCTTAACATGATTTTTGGTTATGATAGAAGCCTCTCATTGAGGAAATTAACTCACCTATGAACCATTTTGCTAATATTTTAAGCGTCAACAACATCCTTTTGGATATCAATGTCACTAGCAAAAAGCGTGCTTTTGAACAGGCAGCGCTACTCTTTGAAAACACTCAAGGCATCCCTCGTGCCACCGTCTTTGATAGTCTTTTTTCCAGAGAAAGACTCGGTTCGACGGCACTAGGTCATGGTGTGGCCGTGCCCCACGGGCGCATCCCTAATTTGACCAAGCCAGCGGCTGCTTTTATGCGCCTGAGCAACCCAATCCCTTTTGATGCACCGGACAATCAAAATGTTGGCATCATGGTGATTTTGCTCGTGCCTGAAAACGCCACCCAAGAGCATTTGGAAATTTTAGCCTCACTTGCCAAAACGCTTTCTAATGCAGAGACGAGAGAGCAGTTACTCAGTTTGGATGAGCCTGAGGCCATCTACGATTTATTCACTCAGCAATAGGTACTCGACAGCGTTATGGTTACTATCCGGGATCTGATCAACGAGCATAAAGACAGCTTAAAATTATCTTGGATAGCCAACGAGGAGCATGGTGACAGAGCCATCACTGATGAAGCACTCTCCTCCGCCGACCTAGTGGGTCATTTAAACATGGTTCATCCCGACCGCATTCAAGTGTTTGGGATCGAAGAGGTGACTTTTTATAATCGCCTACCAAAGCCTACTCAAAATCGCTTACTCAAAGAGCTGAAAACACATGATGTGCCCTGCATTATTATTGCCGAGGGGCTTGAGGTACCCACCTCCTTACATCGTTTTTGTAGCAAAAAAGGGGTCCCACTCTTAAGCAGTCCAGCCGAAGCCGCCTACTTAATTGAGGTGATACGGATTTATCTAAGTCGTTATTTTGCACCCAAAACGACCGTTCATGGTGTTTTTATGGACGTGCTGGGCTTAGGTGTATTAATTACCGGTGAATCTGGACTGGGTAAAAGTGAACTTGCCCTGGAGCTAATATCACGCGGACATGGCTTAGTGGCTGATGATATCGTCGAATTTACACGTCCTTCACCACATGTGATCGAGGGTCGCTGCAACCCCCTCTTACAAAATCTCTTAGAAGTGCGTGGTATCGGTCTGCTGGATATTAAAACCATCTTCGGTGAAACCTCCGTTCGGCGCAAGATGAATTTAAAGTTGATTGTGCATTTAGTGAAGTCGCACGGTGAAGATTTCGAGCGCTTACCATTCCAAGATCAAAGCGAAGACATTTTAGGCGTACCCACACTGCGTGTTAAACTGGCCGTACTGGCCGGACGTAACTTAGCAGTATTGGTTGAAGCCGCTGTGCGTAACACCATTTTAAAACTGCGAGGCATTGATACCCTAGCCGAATTTATGAAGCGCCAATCCTTAGCCATACAGGAAAGCTCAAACAATGAATGACGAGATAACTCCCTTAGTTGTTATCACCGGTATCTCAGGTTCAGGCAAAAGTGTTGCCTTAAATCAATTAGAGGATCTGGGCTACTACTGTGTCGATAATTTACCCATCCAATTACTGCATGATTTTGTGGCAACCACGCGTGAAGCCGAGATTAAAAAGGTCGCCGTCGCCATTGACATCAGAACACCGGGAGATATTGGGGATTTACCAAATATTATCACCGCCCTACGGAGTCAGGGCACGCCGATACTTACTATTTTTCTAGAAGCAAATGATCAAACGATTCTACAGCGCTATTCCGAATCGCGGCGGCGTCATCCCTTAACTGAGCGACTCAGCCTTGCCGGTCACGCAGCACCTTCTTTGGAGGAATGTGTGCGCTACGAAAGAAAGTATTTAGCACCGCTTAAGTTGCAAGAACACAACATTGACACTTCAAACTTAAAGCCTGCACAACTTCGTGCATGGATAAAGGAGCTCGTCGGGATCGATACGAGCAATATCCTCTTAACCTTTGAGTCATTCGCCTTTAAGATTGGCGTACCAACTAGTGCTGATTTAGTTTTTGATGTAAGATGTCTACCTAATCCTTATTACGACCGTGAACTGCGTCCCTTGACTGGTCGTGATGAGCCCGTAGCATTATGGTTAGCACAATTTGATATTGTGCACGAATTAATTAGCGATATTGCCAATTACATTCAGAAGTGGCTACCCTATTATCAACAAGACACACGCAGTTATCTCACCGTAGCCATCGGATGTACTGGCGGTCAGCATCGCTCGGTTTATGTAGTAGAGCAACTGGCTAAATTATTCTCCGACCATAAGCCGCTACGCGTCAGGCATCGAGCCCAGACGCCCAACCAGTAAGCATATGAGTATTAAAAAGTCATTATTAACGGCGCTTAGTGCCGGCGGTTTAATCCTCGCAGCTAATTCTGCTTCCGCCGCCCTACAGCAAAACACCTCAATAACTGAGATTGTTGATGGTTCAAGCAGCGCCAAAACTGAGTCTTTCCGTATTACTGTGCATGGTATTTTCCCAGAGAGCGAGTACGAACGCCTCTTTAATGGCACCTTGGAAAATGCACCCACCTATAGTGAAGAGAGCCTAAAAGAGGCTATTAATCCGCTAGCGGAGGATAAAGCGACCACTGATTTAGACACAGCGCCAGCTCTACGCGCTAAAAGCCAAAAGGGTTTAGCAACTGAGCACTTACGTGCCAAGCGTGGTAAATCCTACGTTGTTAAGGGTCGACGCTATACACCTTTTGCCTCTATCTCTGAATTTACCGAGACAGGTGAAGCCTCATGGTATGGTCCTGGCTTCCATGGTCGCAAAACGGCTAATGGCGAGCTTTATAATCAGCACAGCTTAACTGCTGCACACAAGGAGCTACCGCTAAATAGCGTCGTTCGTGTGACGCATGAGGTCACCGGTAAAAGCGTTGTTGTACGCATTAATGATCGCGGTCCTTTTCATGACAACCGCATCATTGACGTATCCTACGCTGCTGCCAAAGCACTTGGCATGGTTCAAAAAGGCAAGGCCCAAGTAAAAATCGAGCTTTTACCTAAGGGTAAACCGACGCTCTAAGACCTAGCGCTGATGGTAGGTAAAATCGTTTAAGCCAACAAGGCAATATGGATAGGCAGCTGTCATTTTTACAGCTGCTTATTTGTCTTTTAGCGCTAGCGCTGCTTGGTAGGCTTCGTCTCTGGCTACACCCATGCTTTTATTCAGGATTTTTGCGCTGTCACGCACAGAGATCCCGTGGGCTAACAACTCCTTTAATAAAGGTTCATAGTCCTGCTTAGCTTGTGCCTGTGTCGCCGCTTCAAGCACCAACACAAATTCGCCCTTTTCTCGTTGAGGATCCTCGCTTAGCCAATTAACAAGCTCAACTATCGGTAACACCGCAATTTCTTCAAAGCGCTTGGTTAATTCACGCCCCACCATAATTCGCCGCGCCGGTTCCTCAGCCGCAAGAGCTACTATGGCTTTAAAACAATCTTTGAGACGATGGGGTGCTTCATACATGATCACGGCCATTGGCTGAGCTAACCAATATTGAAACCAGGCCTGGCGTGCGCCTTTTTTGCTCGGAACAAAACCTGCAAAAGCAAAGGCTGGCTGCTCATCACTACTGAAACCACTGGCCATCAATGCAGTAATCACCGCAGAAGGTCCAGGTATAGCACACACGCGATAACCTGCCGCATGCACCTTAGCCACAATTTTACCGCCCGGGTCGCTCACTGCTGGTGCCCCGGCATCAGACACCAGCGCCACCCGTTGACCCGCAGCCAACCGTTCAATCAGCTTATCAGCCACACCCGCCTCATTATGCTGATGCGCGGCAATTAAAGGCTTATGAATGGAGTAAGCATTTAATAAGACTTGGGTCGCACGGGTATCTTCACACGCAATCACATCCGCCAATTGCAAAGCGTAAAGCGCACGTTGCGAGATATCGCTTAAATTACCAATGGGTGTTGCGACCACATACAACGTGGCGCTAGGCCAATGCTGAGCCTGCACACGCGCCTGTATAGATGCGTTAATCAATTCCTGCGCCACCGTATCGACTGTGGATGGATAAACTTGCCCGTCTTTCGTCATTTTTTGCTTTCCCCTATCTAAGATGAAGATTTTAACCGCTAGTTCTGCTAAAGGGGTCGTTTATGAAGCACGCTGAGACTAAAATCAATATCCACGAGAGCACAATTAAGAATCGCATGCAGCACCAGCCCGCAGAGCAAGCACTGGTGTTTAAACTGGCGGCCGCAGCGCCTTTAAAAAGGCCCTATGGTAACTATGGGCGCCATCGTGTCAAGGCAAAAAGACGCCAACAAAAGCACAAGCAGCTAAGCACACAAAGCAAGCTCTCAGCTACACAAGCGCAGGGACAACGGTATGAAGCCTTAGCGATTGATTTTTTAAAAGCCCAAGGCCTGTTACTGCTTGCCAAAAACCTACGTTGCAAGATGGGTGAGATTGACTGCCTGATGCTGGACGCTCAAACGCTAGTCTTTGTCGAGATTAGACAACGCAGCTATGCCTACTATGGTGGGGCGGCAGCCAGCATTAATCAGCAAAAGCAACTACGCATCAAGCTCGCCGCAAATTACTTTTTACCCCAAATCTGTCATCGTCTCGGTCTAAAGCAAATGCCTTACTGCCGCTTTGATAGTGTGACTTTTGATGGTAAAAAGCAGGATATGCAATGGTTGAAAAATGCCTTCTCTTGACATCCTCCCCTCCCTAAAGGACGGGGATTCCTACTAGCTCCCACG